>NZ_WKDB01000011.1:0-109856 GCF_021606215.1 Pseudomonas sp. PA-5-4B
CAACCAAACTGCGCCATCAACCACCCACTCACCGTCGCCCCAACCGCTCCACCCACAAACGTCGCGGTCATATACAAACTGTTAATCCGCCCCTGCGCCTTGGGGTCCACCGCAAACGCCCGCGTCTGATTGGCCACCAACCCGGCCTGCACACCGATATCCAGCACGATCACGCCCAGCACCAGCAAGATCAGCGAGGTCTGCGCCCCTGCCAGCAGCAAAAACGCCAAGGTCACAATCCCCACGCTGGCCCCGATCACCTTGCGACAACCCAGTTTGTCTGCCGCCCGGCCGCCATACGACGCTGCGAACGCACCCACCGCGCCGATAATTCCGAAACCACCGGCCCAGGCACTGCCCAGCTGCCACGGCCCATTGGCGAGCAACCCGGCCAAATTCACCCAAAACGCGTTGAAGCATGCCCACAACAACGCCTGCACCAACATTGATTGCCGAATCGGGCTGTTATCGCGCATCAACGGCCACAGTGAAGCCAGCAGGCGAGGGTAGGACAGGTTCGTACTCGGCACGCCCGGCGGCAGTAGCCTCGCCGCGATAAACCACACCGGGATCATGAACGCCGCCTCCATGGCGTACACCGCCCGCCAGCCATACGCCTCACCGACCACACCACTGATGGTGCGGCCGAGCAAAATCCCCAACATGATCCCGCTGACCACCGTGCCCACATTGCGCCCGCGTTCGTGGGGCTGCGACATCACTGCCGCAAAGGGCACCAGTTGCTGCGGAACGCAACACACCACGCCCAGCCCGAACGAGGCGCCGATCAACGCCCAGATACTCGGCGCAAAAGCCGCCGCCAAGGCAAAGCAGAACGCCAGCGCAATCTGCCCGAGTACCAGCTTGCGCCGGTCAAAGCGGTCGCCCATGGGCAATAAAAACGCCAACCCGGTGGCAAACCCCAGCAAGGCCGCGCCTGCCACCAGGTTGACCGTCGACACTGCGACGCCCATGTCCGAGGCGATCAACGGCAGCACCGGCTGGGTGCAGTAAATGTTGGTGACCACCGCGCCGGCGATCACCGCCATCATGATGATCTTGCCTCGCGGCGGTGCATTCTCGGATGTCATGGCGTTTGCCTCATGTCGCTGGGGGATGAGTCGCCAACCTTACGCAGTCGCGTTTATGTCGATAATCCCCTAGGATCGGGAATCATCCTTCCAAAAATTGATAGGGCGTTATGAACCGTCTTGAATCGATGTCGGTGTTTGTTGCGGTGGTGGAGGCGGGCAGCCTGTCGGCGGCTGCGCGCCAGTTGGGCATACCGCTGGCCACCGTCAGCCGTAAAGTCGCGGAACTGGAAGCTCACCTGAAATCCCGGCTACTGCACCGCACCACGCGGCAGTTGTCGCTGACGGACGTGGGCGCTTCCTATCTGGCGGCGTGCCGGCGGATTCTCGAAGAGATCGGCGAAGCCGAACGGGCCGCCACCGGCGAATATGCCGTGCCCAAAGGCGAGCTCACGGTGACCGCGCCCATTGTGTTCGGGCGCCTGCATATCGTGCCGGTGGTGGCGGAGTTTCTGGCGCAATACCCCGAGATCAGCGTCAACCTGATGCTCACCGACCGCGTAGTACACCTGATGGAAGAACAGTGCGATGTGGCCGTGCGTATTGGTGACTTGCCGGACAGTTCGCTCAAGGCGCTGCAAGTCGGCACGGTGCGGCGGGTGGTGTGTGCCAGTCCCCACTATCTGCAAACCCATGGCGAACCGACCACGCCGCAGGCGCTGGCGGACCACAGTTGCATCACCTTTGAAGTGCTGTCCTCGGTGGGCGCCTGGGTGTTTGGGGCGGGTAAAGCGCAACAGAGCGTGCCCGTGCATTCGCGGCTGTCGGTGAACACCGCGGAAGCGGCGATTACGGCGGCAACGC
Organism: Pseudomonas sp. PA-5-4B; assembly: GCF_021606215.1. Lineage (NCBI taxonomy): Bacteria > Pseudomonadati > Pseudomonadota > Gammaproteobacteria > Pseudomonadales > Pseudomonadaceae > Pseudomonas > Pseudomonas sp. PA-5-4B. Next base: position 1,896 of record NZ_WKDB01000011.1, read on the forward strand.
TGGATGTTGGCGTGATTCGGGTGCTGTCGTATCAAGTGGCGGACGCAGTGCAAAAGGGTGATTTACAGGTGGTGCTGCAGCCCTACGAATCAGCGACGTTGCCGATCAGCTTGGTGCACAAAGGGCAGGCGCCATTGCCGCTGAAGGTGCGCGCCTTCCTGGATTTCGTCACCCCGCGACTGCGCGTGCGTGACGCAAATATCCCCTGATGTACGCACAACCAATGTGGGAGCTGGCTTGCCTGCGATACCGTTGGGTCAGTTGGCAGATGGGTAGCTGACACACCGCTATCACAGGCAAGCCAGCTCCCACACTAGATCGCCTCAGCCATCAGGCCACGGGACACTCCCGATTCAGCGCTTGATCCACCAACAATTGCGCAATCTCAACCATCTGCACCACTGCCAGCACCTGCTTGCGGCTTGATCCATCCAAGTGCTCGGCACAGTCGTAGGCACACACCGTCGCCGATTCCAGCATCTCGCTGGCATTGCTCAAGGCAACTTCGGTACTGAGGCCGGGGCGGACGGTGAAGATGAGGTTGGGTGGGGTTTGTGGGGTGTCATCCGAGGCGGATGGCGGAGGGTTAGGCGTGACTTTTTTCATGGTGAAGCTCCTATGAATGAGCACCTCCATCTCGCTACCACACGATGTAAGGAGGCGACTGTACACGGGGTGGTAGACCGGTCATAGAAACCCGGCAGGCCGAAGCCTCCCGTGCACAGCCGCCACAAAGCAGCCCGCACAAAAAAACGCCCGTAAGCGTTTTGGGGATCTATGAAAGAACCGGGCTACCACACCCGTTCGCTGATTTTGCAGCGACCCGCGAAGGTTAGCGGCGAGGTTGCTCGGACGCAACCTGAAAGATGTGTAGGGCAGGTCCCACAACTGACCACCCACCCTGTGGCGAGGGAGCTTGCTCCCGCTGGACTGCGCAGCAGTCCCAACCCAGCCACCTTCGATCCACCTGACACACCGCGTCCGTCGTTTTTTGGGGCCGCTTCGCAGCCCAGCGGGAGCAAGCTCCCTCGCCACAGGGGATTGCGGTGGCTTTGCAACCTTTCACAAAACCTTCATCAAACCGCCCCCCGCCAGTCATGTGCAAGTAATAGCACTGACACCTCCCGCGCCTACTGTCGTTTGAACTCAACCGCAGCCCTTGTGTGGCTGTTCAAACCAGACAGAGAAGCCCATGACTCACGCTATCCATGTCGATCACTTGAACAAGACCTTTGCGAAGAAGTCCGCATTGGTCGACCTCGAACTCACCATTGCCGCAGGTGAGATGGTCGCGCTGATTGGCGCTTCCGGTTCCGGCAAGTCCACATTGTTGCGCCATTTGGCGGGCCTGGCCTGTTGCGACAAGAGCAACGGTGGCAGCGTCAAGGTGTTGGGCCGGGAGGTGCAGGCCAGTGGGCGCTTGAATGGCAAGGTGCGGCGGTTGCGCGCAGACATCGGCTACATCTTCCAGCAGTTCAACCTTGTCAACCGCCTGAGCGTGCTCGACAACGTATTGCTCGGCTGCCTGGGCCGCATGCCACGCTGGCGCGGCAACCTCGGTTTGTTCAATGCCGAGGAAAAAGCCTTTGCCCTCGAATCCCTCGCCCGTGTGGGTTTGGCCGATTTGGCCGGGCAGCGTGCTTCGACCTTGTCCGGCGGCCAGCAGCAGCGCGTGGCGATTGCCCGTGCATTGACCCAGCGCGCCGAAGTGATCCTCGCCGATGAGCCTATTGCCTCGCTGGACCCGGAGTCGGCGCGCAAGGTCATGGAGATCCTCGCCGACATCAACCGCCGCGACGGCAAGACCGTGGTGGTGACCCTGCATCAAGTCGATTACGCCATGCGTTATTGCCCGCGTGCCGTGGCCCTTAAAGGCGGCCGGATTCATTTCGACGGGCAGGGCAGCGCCATGAGCAGCCAGTTCCTCAACGATTTGTACGGTGCCGACGTCGACACCAGCCTGATGTTTTCCGACCACACCCGCACAGCCGTCGCCACGCCTCGGCTGGCCATGGCGCGCGCTTGAAACCCTACTCACGACCCACAGGAATCCCGTCCATGTTGAACCGTATCGGCCAAGTGTTTCTGTCTGCGGTGTTGCTGGCCGGCGCCGCCATGGGCAATGCCCAGGCTGCCGACAAAGCCATCAACTTCGGCATCATGTCCACCGAGTCTTCGCAGAACCTCAAGAGCATCTGGCAGCCGTTTTTGGATGACATGCACAAGAAAACAGGCCTGACCATCAACGCCACCTTCGCCTCCGACTACGCCGGTTTGATCCAGGGCATGCGCTTTAACAAGGTCGACGTGGCCTGGCTGGGCAACAAGGCGGCGATGGAAGCCGTGGACCGTTCCAACGGCGAGATCTTCGCCCAGACCGCCGCCGCCAACGGCGCCGCCGGTTACTGGAGCGTGCTGATCGTGCGCAAGGACAGCCCGATCAACAACGTCGACGACATGCTCAAGAACGCCAAGAACCTGACCTTCGGCAACGGTGACCCGAACTCCACCTCGGGCTACCTGGTGCCGGGCTACTACGTGTTCGCCAAGAACCATGTGGATGCCGCCACCGCGTTCAAACGCACGCTCAACTCCAGCCATGAAGTCAACGCACTCAGCGTGGCCAAGGGGCAGTTGGACGTGGCCACCTTCAACACCGAAAGCTGGGACCGCCTGGAAGTCACCCAGCCGGACAAAGCCGCAATGCTCAAGGTGATCTGGAAATCGCCGCTGATTCCGGCCGACCCGATGGTGTGGAGCAAGGCGCTGACGGACAGCGAGAAAACCAAGATCCGTGATTTCTTCGCCCACTACGGCGACACCGATGAAGAGAAGGCGGTGTTGAAGAACATGCAGTTGGGCAAGTTCCTCGCCTCCAACGACGACCAGCTCTTGCCGATCCGCCAGCTGGAGCTGTTCAAGCAGCGCACCACCATCAGTGCCGACAACAAGCTTGAGGCAGCCGACAAGGCCAAGAAGCTCGCCGACATCGATGCTGACCTGGCCAAGCTGCAACAGCGCATCTCCGAGCTGGACAAGAAGACCGCAGCAAACGGCTAACCCCAGTAGGAACCGGATTCATGTGGGAGCGGGCTTGCCCGCGATTGCGGTGTATCAGCCAACAAATTTGTAACTGACAGACCGCTATCGCAGCGGTGCGGCGATCCGACAAGCCAGCTCCCACATTTTGATCGAGGACAACCATGACGACTTTACATGCTGAAGCGGTGGGTAAAAGAACCTGGCCGCAATACCTCGGCTGGGGCCTGTTCCTGGTCCTGCTGGCCTGGGCCTGGCACGGCGCCGAGATGAACCCGCTGGCGCTGTACCGCGATTCCGGAAACATGGCGACCTTCGCCGCCGACTTCTTCCCGCCGGACTTTCACGAATGGCGCTCCTACCTCAAGGAGATGATCGTCACCGTACAAATCGCCCTGTGGGGCACGGTGCTGGCCATCGTCTGCTCGGTGCCGCTGGGCATCTTGTGCGCCGACAACATCACCCCGTGGTGGGTCCACCAACCGCTGCGCCGCGTGATGGATGCCTTCCGCTCCATCAATGAAATGGTCTTCGCGATGTTGTTCGTGGTCGCCGTCGGCCTCGGTCCGTTTGCCGGTGTATTGGCCTTGTGGATCAGCACCACCGGCGTGCTCGCCAAGCTGTTTGCCGAAGCCGTCGAGGCCATCGACCCCGGCCCGGTAGAAGGCGTGCGAGCCACCGGCGCGAGTGCTTTGCAGGAGGTGATCTACGGCGTGATCCCGCAGGTCATGCCGCTGTGGGTGAGCTACGCGCTGTACCGCTTCGAAGCCAATGTGCGTTCGGCAACCGTAGTGGGCATGGTCGGCGCCGGCGGGATCGGCGTGATCCTCTGGGAAAACATTCGCGCTTTCCAGTTCGTACAAACCTGCGCGGTGCTGCTGGTGATCATCGTGGTGGTGAGCTGTATCGACGTGCTGTCCCAACGCCTGCGCAAGCAGTTCATCTGACGCCTGAGGGGTGCCCGCGCGGCGCTTTTTTTAAGCATGCAGTTGTCTAGACAAGATGAGCCGGTGTACCGCGAACTCGCGGATATCCTGCGCCGTGAATTGAGCAGCTACCAGGCCGGTGACTTCCTGCCCGGCGAGGTGCACATGGCCGAGCGCTTTGGCGTCAACCGCCACACCTTGCGCCGCGCCATCGACGAGTTGGTGTTCGAAGGCAGCCTGCTGCGCCGTCAGGGCAAGGGCACCCAGGTGCTCGACCGCCCGCTGATTTACTCGATGGGCGCCGAGACCTCCTACAGCCAATCGCTGTCGGCCCAGGGCGTCGGCGTGCAGGCGGTGTTGCTCAAGCGCCGCTATTGCTACGCCAGCCGCGACGAAGCCGAGCATTTGGGCATCGCCGAGATGGCCCCGATGATCGAGCTGCAAACCCTGCGCAAGCTTGATCACCAGCCCGTCAGCCTGATCCGTCATCGCTACTGCGCCAGCCGTGCGCCGTTGCTGGCTGATTACAACGGCGGCTCCCTGCGTCAGTACCTGCGTGAACGAGCGCTGCCGCTGACCCGCACCCAAAGCCTGATCGGTGCGCGTTTGCCCAACCGTGATGAAGCCGCGCTGCTGATGATGCCTCGGCACTTGCCGGCTCTTACGGTGTTTACCCTTTCCTGCGATCGCGATGGCCGCCCGGTGGAGCTGGCGCAGTCCACCAGCCGTTCGGATCGCTTCCAGTACCAAGTGGTGACTTGAATGATGAGTGTGTCCCCGCGACAACATTGGATCGGCGTATTAGCCCGCGCCCAGCTCAATGAACTGCAACCCTTTGAGGCCGCCTTGAAGGACGCCGAATACCAACTGATCCGCGCCCCGGAAATCGGCATGACCCTGGTGCGCGGGCGCATGGGCGGTGACGGCGCGGCCTTCAACGTCGGCGAAATGAGCGTGACCCGCTGCGTGGTGCGCCTGGCCGACGGCCGCACCGGCTACAGCTACCTGGCCGGGCGCGACAAGCTGCATGCCGAGTTGGCCGCGTTGGCGGACGCCCATCTGCAAGGCACGCAACCGAGCCTGTGGCTCAGCGACTTGATCACCTCCCTGGCCACTGCCCAAGCCAAACGCCGCGCCGAAAAAGAAGCTGACACCGCTGCCACCAAGGTCGAGTTCTTCACCCTGGTGCGAGGAGAAAACTGATGAACGCTCACCTGTTGCAACCGGCGTTTGTCGAGCCGGTGCTGGATGCCCAACGCGGTTTTCGTGCGGCCCTCAAGGCGCTGGCCGAACCCGGTTTGATCCAGCATCTGCCGTCCGCGCCACGCCTCGACGGCCTGGCGCCGGCTACTTACGCGCTGTGCCTGGCCCTGCTGGATATGGACACGCCGCTGTGGCTGGCGCCGAGCTTCGACACGCCGCTGATCCGCGCCAACCTGGCCTTCCACTGCGGTTGCCCGCTCACCGATAAACGCGAAGACGCGGTGTTCGCGCTGCTCGGCGAGCAAGACCTGCTCGACCTCGGCGGCTTCGACCACGGCAACGACCGTTACCCGGATCAGTCCTGCACCTTGCTCGTGCAGCTTACCGACCTGGAATCCGGTCGCGGCCTGCACTGGCGCGGCCCAGGGATCAAAACCCAGCGCCTGGTCAACCTGCCGGTGCCGCAAGCCTTCTGGCAAGAGCGCCAACGCCGTGAAGCTTTCCCGCGTGGCCTGGACCTGGTGTTCACCGCCGGCCACCACCTGATCGGCCTGCCGCGCAGCAGCCGTATTGCACAGGAGCACGCCTGATGTACGTAGCCGTCAAAGGTGGCGAACAGGCCATCGACAATGCCCACCGCCTGCTGGCAAAAAAACGTCGGGGCGATACGGCCATTCCTGAATTGAGCGTGACGCAGATCCGCGAGCAATTGCCGCTGGCGGTGGCGCGGGTGATGACCGAAGGCTCGTTGTTCGACGAAGAGCTGGCTGCGCTGGCGATCAAGCAGTCAGCAGGGGATTTGGTCGAGGCGATCTTCCTGCTGCGCGCCTACCGCACCACGCTGCCGCGCTTCAGCCCGAGTCTGCCGATTGATACGTCGCAGATGTGCTTGAGCCGACGTTTGTCGGCCACGTTCAAGGACGTGCCCGGCGGCCAACTGCTCGGCCCGACCTTCGACTACACCCACCGCCTGCTGGATTTTTCGCTGCTGGCCGAAGGTCAATACCCAGGCCCGCAGACCACGAAGGATGCGCAAATTGACGCCTGCCCTCGGGTACTCGGTTTGCTCGCCAAAGAAGGCTTGATCAAAAACGAAGCCGACGACAACGCCAGCGTCGCCGACATTACCCGCGACCCGCTGGAATACCCGGCCAGCCGCGCCGAGCGCCTGCAAGCCCTGGCCCGTGGCGACGAGGGTTTCCTGCTCGCGCTGGGCTACTCGACCCAACGCGGTTACGGCCGCAACCACCCGTTTGCCGGTGAGATTCGCATCGGCGACGTCGAGGTGTGGATCGACCCCGAAGAGTTGGGCTTTCCCATCTGCCTGGGCAGCATCGAAGTCACCGAGTGCGAGATGGTCAACCAATTCGTCGGCTCGGCCACCGAGCTTGCGCAGTTTACCCGTGGTTACGGCCTGGCGTTCGGGCATGCCGAGCGCAAGGCCATGGGCATGGCGCTGGTCGACCGCTCGCTGCGCGCCGGGGAATACAACGAAGAAGTCGTTTCACCGGCCCAGCGCGAAGAGTTTGTGCTGGCCCATTGCGACAACGTCGAGGCGGCGGGGTTTGTTTCGCACCTCAAATTGCCTCACTACGTGGACTTCCAGTCCGAGCTGGAACTGATCCGCAAACTGCGCCAACCGGCCGAGGGCAACCGCCATGAATGACTTGACCCAACCGGCTGTGCGCGACCCGGCGTACAACTTCGCCTACCTCGACGAACAGACCAAACGCATGATCCGCCGCGCCTTGCTCAAGGCCGTGGCGATTCCCGGTTACCAAGTGCCGTTTGGCGGCCGCGAAATGCCGTTGCCTTACGGCTGGGGCACCGGCGGCATGCAATTGACCGCCGCGATCCTCGGTGATGATGACGTGCTCAAGGTGATCGACCAGGGCGCCGACGACACCACCAATGCCGTGTCGATCCGGCGCTTTTTCGCCCGCACGGCGGGGGTTGCCACCACCGAAGCGACGCCCGACGCCAGCGTGATCCAGACCCGCCACCGCATCCCGGAAACGGCGCTGCAGGCCGGTCAGATCATGGTTTACCAGGTGCCGATCCCCGAGCCGCTGCGCTTTATCGAACCCTCGGAAACCGAGACCCGCACCATGCACGCCCTCAATGACTACGGGGTGATGCACGTCAAACTCTACGAAGACATCGCCACCTTCGGCCATATCGCCACCAGCTACGCCTACCCGGTGATGGTCGATGAGCGCTACGTGATGGACCCGTCGCCGATCCCCAAATTCGACAACCCCAAACTCGACATGAGCCCGGCGCTGATGCTGTTCGGCGCCGGTCGCGAAAAGCGCCTGTACGCGGTGCCGCCGTACACCCAGGTCACCAGCCTGGACTTCGAAGACCATCCGTTCGAAGTGCAGCAGTGGGAACACAACTGCGCCATCTGCGGCAGCCACGATTCCTTCCTCGACGAGCTGATTCTCGACGACGCGGGAACCCAGAGTTTTGTGTGTTCCGACACCTGGTATTGCGCCCAACGGGTCAAGGAGAACAACCAGTGAGCCAGCCTTTGCTTCAAGTACGTGACCTGTCGTTGCTGTACGGCCCGGAGAAGGGTTGCCAGGGCGTGAGCTTTGATCTTTACCCTGGCGAAGTGCTGGGAATTGTCGGCGAATCCGGCTCAGGTAAATCCACCTTGCTCTCGCTGCTGAGCGGGCGTTTGCCGCCGCAAGCGGGCAGCATCGGCTACCGCAGCAAGGACGGCGAATGGCTGGATTTGTACAGCGCCAGTGAAGCCGAGCGCCGCACCTTGCTGCGCACCGAGTGGGGCTTTGTCGAGCAGAACCCACGGGACGGCCTGCGCATGGGCGTGTCGGCCGGTGCCAACATCGGCGAACGCCTGATGGCCCAAGGCGTGCGCAACTATGCGCAACTGCGCGGCGCCGGTCTGGATTGGCTCGGCCAGGTGGAAATCGACCCGCAGCGCATCGACGATTTGCCGCGCACCTTCTCGGGCGGCATGCAGCAGCGCCTGCAAATCGCCCGCAACCTCGTCTCCAGCCCGCGCCTGGTATTCATGGACGAACCCACCGGCGGCCTGGATGTGTCGGTGCAAGCGCGCCTGCTCGACCTGTTGCGCGGCCTGGTACGTGAGCTGGATCTGGCGGTGGTGATCGTCACCCACGACCTGGCCGTTGCGCGTTTGCTCGCCGACCGCCTGATGGTGATGCGCCGCTCCCATGTGGTGGAAACCGGGCTCACTGACCAGATCCTCGATGATCCACAGCACCCTTACTCTCAACTGCTGGTGTCTTCGGTATTGCAGCCATGACAAATGCCTTGATCGAGGTCCGTGACCTCTCGAAAACCTTCACCCTGCATCAGCAACACGGCGTGGTGCTTAACGTGTTGCGCGGTGTGGCGTTCAGTGTGCAGGGCGGTGAGTGCCTGGTGCTGCATGGCCAGTCCGGCGCGGGTAAAAGCACCTTGCTGCGCACCCTGTACGGCAACTACCTGCCGGCGGGCGGCAGTATTCGTGTGCAGCATGCCGGTGAGTGGCTGGAGCTGGTCGGCGCCGAGCCGCGTGACATTCTTCAGGTGCGTCAGCAGACCCTCGGTTACGTCAGCCAGTTTCTGCGCGTCATCCCCCGCGTGGCCTGCCTGGACGTGGTGATGGAGCCGGCCCTGGCGCGTGGCTGGGCCAAGGCCGATGCGCAAGCCCGCGCCGAACAGTTGCTTACGCGCCTGAACATCCCGCAGCGCTTGTGGCAACTGGCGCCCGGCACGTTCTCCGGTGGTGAGCAACAGCGCGTCAACATCGCACGTGGCTTCATGGTCGCCTGGCCGGTGATGTTGCTGGACGAACCTACCGCGTCCCTGGACGACAACAACCGCCAGGTGGTGCTGGAACTGATGAACGAAGCCAAGGCCGCCGGCGCGGCGCTGATCGGCATCTTCCACGACCGCGCCGCCTGTGAAGCGGTCGCCGACCGCCATTTCGACATGACCCCATCGCCCGTCGCCCAAGAGGAATACGCCCATGCCCGCTGAACAGATCCTCACCCATGCCCAGGTCGTCACGGCGGAGCGCATGTTCCAGGGCACGGTGGTGCTGCGCGACGGCAAGATTGTCGACCTCGCCGAAGGCCGCAGCCAGTTGCCCCAGGCCCAGGACCTGGGCGGCGATTGCCTGCTGCCGGGCCTGGTGGAGCTGCACACCGACAACCTGGAAAAACACATGACCCCGCGCCCAGGCGTGGATTGGCCGTCGATCTCGGCGGTGCTCAGCCATGATGCGCAAATCATCGCGGCGGGGATCACTACAGTGTTCGACGCGGTGTCCATCGGCGATGTGAACCCCAAGGGCAACCGCATGAAAAAGCTGCCGGCGATGCTCGACGCGATCGCCCAGGCTGAAGACGCCGGCCTGACCCGCGCCGAACACCACCTGCACCTGCGCTGCGAGCTGTGCCACCCGGACACCCTCAGCGTGTTCCGCGACCTGGTGGAAAACCCGCTGGTGCGCCTGGTGTCGGTGATGGACCATTCGCCGGGCCAGCGACAGTTCGTGCTCGAATCCAAGTACCGTGAGTACTACATGGGCAAGTACCACCTCAACGACGAAACCATGGACGCGTTTATCGTGCTGCAAATGGCCAATTCCAAGCAATACAGCGACCGCTATCGCGCCGCCATTGTTGCGCATTGCCTGGAACGCGGCCTGTCGGTGGCCAGCCATGACGACGCGACGCTGGCGCATGTGGAGGAGTCGGCGGGCTATGGCATGACCATTGCTGAATTCCCCACCACACTTGAGGCGGCCAAGGGCTGCCAGGCGCTGAACATGAAAGTGCTGATGGGCGCGCCGAACGTGGTGCGCGGAGGGTCGCACTCGGGTAATGTGGCCGCCGCCGGCCTGGCTGCCGAGGGATTGCTGGATATACTTTCCAGTGATTACTACCCGGCCAGCCTGTTGCAGGCGGCCTTTGTGCTGGCCGATCAACAGGATGGCGGCGACCTGTCGCGGGCCGTCAAGATGATCAGCCTGGCGCCTGCACAAGCGGCGGGCCTCAATGATCGCGGTGAAATTGCCATTGGCCTGCGAGCGGATTTGGTGCAAGCCCGCCGCTGCGAGGGGCTTCCTGTAGTGCAACAAGTCTGGCGACAAGCGAAGAGGGTGTTTTGATGGCAGGCAGGTTGATCTATCTCATCGGGCCATCCGGTTCGGGCAAGGACAGCCTGCTGGATGCCGCACGCCCGCGCTTGGCCGAGCGCGGCTGCCGCATTGTGCGCCGGGTGATCACCCGCTCGCCGGAAGCGGTGGGCGAGGCCGCACAAGGGGTGAGCCCGGAGCAGTTCGCCGCGATGCAGGCCGAGGGCGCGTTTGCCCTCAGTTGGCAGGCCAATGGCTTGTGGTATGGCATTCCCAAGGCCATCGACGAATGGCTGGCGGCGGGGGACGATGTGCTGGTCAATGGTTCGCGTGCGCACCTGGCACAAACCCGCGAGCGCTATCCGAGCTTGCTGGTATTGCTGTTGACGGTGGATCAGGCCGTATTGCGCCAGCGCCTGATGGCACGCGGGCGCGAGTCCCAGGCCGATATCGAGCAACGCCTGGCGCGCAATGCGCGGTTTACTGCTGATTTGATCGCGGGCAATGGCCGCGGATTGTTTGTACTCGACAATTCCGGTCCGCTGGAAAACACCGTCGAGCGCTTGCTCTGCTGCCTCGATCACGGGCACACGGCATGCGCCTGACTTTACTGGGCACCGGTGACGCGCGGCAGGTTCCGGTGTATGGCTGCGAGTGCGCGGCGTGCGGTCTGGCGCGCAGTGACGCCAGCCTGCGCCGCCGCCCGTGCAGCGCGTTGATCGAGTGCGGCGAGCAGCGCTGGTTGATCGACAGCGGCTTGCCCGACCTCTGTGAACGCTTCCCGCCACGCAGCTTCAACGGGATTTTGCAGACGCACTATCACGCCGATCATGCGCAGGGTTTGTTGCACCTGCGCTGGGGCCAGGGCTTGATCATTCCGGTACACGGCCCCGCCGACTCGGAGGGTTTGTCCGACCTCTACAAACATCCAGGCATCCTCGATTTCAGCCAGCCGTTTGCCGAGTTTGAAACACGGCAGTTTGGTGAGCTGAGCGTCACTGCATTGCCGTTGCAACATTCAAAACCGACCTTGGGTTATCTGCTGGAAGGCGAGGGGCGGCGCATCGCCTACCTCACCGACACGGTGGGTTTGCCGCCGGCCACGTTGGCCTGGTTGCAACGGCAGCCGTTGGACGTGTTGGTGCTCGACTGCTCCATGCCGCCGCAGCCGCAAGCGCCGCGTAACCACAATGACCTGACGTTGGCGTTGCAGGGCATTGAGGAGACGGGTGCGAAATTGGGCGTGCTGACCCATGTAGGGCACACCTTGGATGCCTGGTTGCTGGAACACCGACGCGAGTTGCCACGGCATGTGACGGTGGCCTGGGATGGCCGGATTATTTGAACACCGCATAACCCTGTGGGAGCTGGCTTGCCTGCGATGGCATCAACTCGGTGTGCCTGATGTGCAGAGGTGCCTGCATCGCAGGCAAGCCAGCTCCCACATTTAGACTGTGTTGCATCAGGTAGATAGGCTTTTGCTTTGCACTTGATCTGGCTCTTGCTTCAACCACTCGACTCCAAAGCGCGCTGCAAACGCCTTGCGCCCCTTGGCGGTGACCCCCAGCGCGCGGCTGTCCAGATCCTGAGTCACCCACCCGCGATGGATCACGCATTGCAAAAAACCTGCGCCTAATGCCCCGGCCAAATGCGGGCGGCGCATGCTCCAGTCCAGGCAGGCACAGGCGAAACGCCGACGTTGCGCGCGCAACGCAGGCATATCCAGCCCCAACGCGATCATTGCGGTTTCGCCGGGGGCCGTCAGTGCATAGGTGCCGTCGCCAACCAGCCAACCAGAGGCAATGAAATGGTCGTGCAGGTGCACCGCCAGCGTGCCGGCCATGTGGTCGTAGCAGGTGCGTGCGAGCTGCAGGCGGTTGGGCGTGCTGGGGACAAATGCCTGGGCGGTGTTGCGGCTGATCACCATCAACCCTTCGATGGCCTGGGCCACGTGTGCGCCGGCGAGGCTGTAGTAGCGGTGTCGGCCCTGGGTGTGCAGCTTGAGCAGGCCATCGTCCTTGAGCCTGGCCAAGTGGGCGCTGGCCGTCGAGGTGCTGACGCCGGCAATCACGGCCATCTCGGTACTGGTGCGCGCATGGCCATCCATCAGCGCGCAGAGCATTTTTGTGCGCGCAGGCTCTGCTATCGCACCGGCGATTTGTGAGAGTGCCGCGTCATCATCAAAGGCGTTCATATTTCGTTCCTGAACGAATCATTGCCGCGTGGGAGGGCCGATAGTAACGCTTCTTTAAGCACAGGACGTCCCGGATGACACCGCTGCAAGCCGCTACCCATGTTGATCCCTATCCGTATTACGCAAGCCTGCGTCGCCATGAAGAACTGCTGTTCGATGCCGAGTTGGGGCTGTGGGTCGCCAGCCGCGCCAAGACGGTGGAGGCGGTGCTGACACACCCGGATTGTCGCGTACGCCCGTTGCATGAGCCGGTGCCCAAGGCGCTTGCACAGGGCGCGGCAGGACAGGTTTTTGCGCGGTTGATGCGCATGAACGAAGGCCCGGCGCATCGATGCCCGCGGGCGGCGATTGAACCGGCGTTGGCGGCGGTGGAGGCGTCGGCCATTGCTGAACGGGTCGCTCGGTTGATCGGCAGCGTGCAGACCCTGGATGCGCTGATGTTTACCTTGCCCGTCTCGGTGGTCGCGTCGCTGCTGGGATGCCCGGCGCCACAGCTGGCGTGTGTCGCCGGGCTAACGCGGGCGTTTGTCGCCGGCCTTTCACCGCTGAGCAGTGAAGCGCAGTTGTGCAATGCGCAGGCCGGCGCGTCGCAGTTGCAGCAGATGTTTTGTGCGGTGTTGGAAGAAACAGCGCTGCTGGCTCATATCCGCACTGGCAACTGGGAAAGTGCGCAGGTATTGACGGCCAATTTGATCGGCCTGTTGTCGCAGACCTGCGAAGCCAGCGCCGGGTTGATCGGCAACTCACTGGTGATGCTCGCGCGGCACCCTGAGCGGGTTGCGCAGATTATGCGCACGCCAGCCCTCGCCACGGCGCTGGTGGAGGAGGTGGCGCGTTACGATTCACCGGTGCAAAACACACGGCGATTCGTGGCGGCGCGCTGCACCATCGGCAACCGGGTGTTGGCGGCGGGAGAGAGTGTTTTAGTCCTGCTGGCATCGGCCAATCGGGACGCTGAGGCCAACCTCGATCCCGACAGTTTTGTGCTGGCGCGCACGCAACGGCGTCTGTTCAGCTTTGGTATCGGGCGCCATCAGTGCCCAGGCCAACAGATGGCGTTGACGATCGCCGCGCAAGCGCTGTTGGGTTTGTTGCGTCATCAGCCTGCCTTGCTGGCGGACGCTGGCCGGTTCAGCTACTGGCCCTCGCTTAACGGCCGTATCCCCAGGTTCAGCGCTGCGGCGCTAAGCCAGTAACCCTTCTCCCTATTCCACAAACGCTTGAGCCTTGGTACTCGCCATTCGACCTGCCGGAAGCGATCAGCTCGGCGGTAGCGCGCTCGATGAGGGCGAGAATATTCTGGCGGATGCGGCGTTGGAGAAGTGGGTGCGTTGTTAACCGGTCAATTCCGGCGCCCGGCTATACAGGTCCTGAGACACCCATTGCTGCACGATAACGTTCGGTAAAAACGCCGGGCTCAGCGCCCCTGCTGCGCTATGATCCTGGGCGGACCATTACGCGAGTGAATTATCCAGTGAGCCCGTTACCACGGATTGGTGTTGGCCTCAGAGCCCCCCACTATCAAGATTTCATGAACCATCACCCTGCGGTCGATTGGCTGGAGGTTCATACGGAGAACTACCTGGGCCCCGGAGGGAAAGACCTGCATATCCTCCGTCAGTTGGCACAGCGCTACCCGATCAGCCTGCATGGCGTCGGTTTGGGTATCGGCTCAGTCCATGGCTTTAGCAACGCACATGTCGAGCGAATTCGGGCCTTGGCCGAGCTGATCAACCCCTTTCTGATTTCGGAGCATTTGAGCTGGGGGGCTGTGGAAGGGCGCTGCTTGAATGATTTGTTGCCATTGCCCTTGGTGGAGGCGTCACTGAACCTGGTCTGTGATCGGGTCGATCAGGTTCAAAACGCTCTGGGCCGGCCGCTCATGCTCGAAAACGTGTCCACCAGCTTGCGGTTCAAGGGCGACACGCTGGGAGAAACCCAATTTCTCGCTGAAGTGGTCGCACGCACGGGGAGTGCTGTGTTACTTGATCTGAACAACCTTTACGTGAACCAGTGCAACCACGGTGAACCTGCGCTCGAGGCGATGCGCAGGCTGGATTCGACCAGCGTTGGCGAATTGCACCTGGCCGGCCATAGCCACGCTGAGGGGCTGTTGATCGATGACCATGGCAGTGCTGTGGCGGAGCCGGTCTGGTCGTTGTATCGCACGGCTTTGCGTCAGTTTGGGCCGGTGCCGGTGCTGGTCGAATGGGACACTCACCTGCCGCCGCTGGGCGAGTTGCTTGATCAAGTACGGATCGCCAGGGCGATTGCCGAAGAGGTGTTGCATGACACTTGAAGAACTGGCGGTGTTACAGCTCGAATTTTCCCGCGCTCTGGAGGACCCGGCTCCATCACCCCGCTTACCGCAGAGCTGGCTGCTGGCCGGTGTATCGGGTAGTGAACGACGCTTCGCTCGCTACCGCAGTGGCCTGTGGCAGCATCAGGAGCAATCGTTGGCACTCACTCATCCGGTGATCAAGGCATTGGTGGGCGATGAATTCTTTCGCACCCTGGCTTTTTCCTATGGTCAACGGTATCCCTCGCATCACCCTGATCTGGGGCGGTTCGGTGAGCACCTCGCGGAGTTTCTGGGTACTTATGTGCCCGTGGCAGCGTATCCGTATTTCGCCGACGTGGCAGCCTTGGAGTGGGCAGTTCATTGCGCCTGCACAGCCAGTGACGTCAATGCATTGGATGCTCGGGCAATGGCGGCGATAGGTGCCCAGGCCCTGGAAAGTACGCAACTCACTTTGGCTCCGGGTTGTGCATTGGTGAGCAGTGGGTGGCCGATCTTTGCTATCTGGGCGGCCCATAACAAGGGTGACCAGAGCGTGCCGAAGGTGGCCGGTGGCGCCTGTTCGGCGCTGGTGTATCGAAGTGGCTGGCGCGTGGAGGTTCGCGAGGTTGATGCTTGGGAGTTCACTGCACTGGCCCGTCTGCTGGAGCATGCGACCTTGGGGGATGCACTGCTGGCCGCGCAGGAACACTATGCAATGAATCGCGATGACGGCGCGTTCATTGACAGCGCTGCATGGGTGACGCGCTGGTTGTGTGATGGGTTGCTGGTCGCCATACCGTAGGTTTTTGAACAGCATTGTTTCACTGGGTGTCACGCCGCTTTCCCAGGATAGGCGCGCAGAGCCGTGGCCGGGAACCAAGGGCTTTCAGATGATTGGATCCAATTTTAACATCTTGAAACATTTGCCGGTCTGAATTAATTCGACATATTTAAGCCATGGGCTATAAAAAATAACGCATAGAACAAAAGCAGTTACCAAGTGTGCATTCAGGAATAAGCACTGTCCGTGCTCCTTTGCTGATCTGGTAACGATACGCTTGGCAGCGTGCGTCTTTGGCTAAGAAAGACGCGTCGCAGACCCGGGTCAGGAATGGATTCCGACGATGCCGCCCCGTGCGGCAAAGTTTTGCAAGGAGCAACACATGCATCCGATCTGCTTAACAGCCGCCTCTGCGTCGTGTCGGCCGGAGAACCTTCTGGTTGCGGGGCACAAAAGCTCCGAGCTTCGGCGTCATGTCGAGTGCCTGGTTCATTCCCTTCGTCTGATCTTCTGCCCCACCTTGATCGCCGAGCCCTGAAAGGCTCCGATCGGCTCAGTGTCGTCTTCACATCTTTGATGAATAACCCCTGACTGGCTCCAATGTTAGTTGGCTCACGTACGTGAGCGTAAAAAAAATAATTGAATGTACCCATCCTTAACCGGGAACTTGCGTGATGAATCTAAAAGATATTCTGGTAGCCACCGCCTTGGCTTCTATCAGCGGTGCTGCGTTGGCCGATGCAGCCACCGAGAAAACAGTAGAAACCGAGGTCTGCTACGGTGTGGCCAAGGCAGGGCACAATGATTGCTCCGACAGCAGTTGCCTGCATGACTGCTCGGAATCGAGCAAGGTCGACAATGACCCGAACGAGTGGATGGCTGTGCCCAAAGGCACGTGTACGCAAATGGGCGGGGTGCTCAGAGCCCAGCCTTATGCATGCCAGGCCGATGAGCAGACGGAAACTTCGGTGAAGAGTGCGCAAATGGGCGAGCGCCTGTTCAATCAAGGCGATCATACCCGTGGTATTCCTGCGTGTTCTTCATGCCATGGCGTGGCCGGTGATTCGCAAAATGCCGACTATCCGAAGTTGTCAGGACAGTTCGGCAAATACCTTGACTCCCAACTGCGTGCCTTCCGCGACGCTTCTCGCCCGTCCCCTGTCATGGTAGCGGCTGCCAAATCCCTGAATGACGAAGACATTGCCAACGTGGTGCAGTACCTGGTCCAGCCCTCGACAACAGCGGTGCCGGCGACGGTGCAAGGTCAGGCTGATACGACCGGCCCGGTAACGGCGGTCACACGCTGATAACAGCGACTGCGCCGGGATGAAATCCCGCCTTTTTAAATACACTCACCTTACGCTGCTCATGCGTTGAATATCGACTAAGTATCACAGTCGATTGCGTGGTTAGTTGCGCGGGCGAGGCGTTATTAAGTTGCAGGTTTTAATGCGGCTCGACGGCCGTCGAGTGTAAAAAAGCAAAATAAAAAAAGACAAAGGCTTGTTGATTTAAAGATGGTTTTCAGTATTGTCTGTCTATGGACGCCACCGCTTGAAAGGGACTGCAAACATGTCGGGTGAAAATGTGGAATATGACTCAGTGGCTGACCGTTTGAATTCGGTGATAGTGAGTTCATTCACGGGGCAATGCGTTGAGCAGAAGGGCACCTCCAAGTATGAATTCAGGCAAGACGAATTTTGGCGCAAGCTGGAGCGTTGGCATTCGGTGGATGCGGATACATTTCTCAATCATCTCTGGCAAGAAAAGAATGCGGTGACCAGTGTTGCGGTACTGGGCGATCTCATCAAAGATATAACGCCTGCCGGTTTTGTGAGCGATATTGAGAAGGGCCATCAACTGGCCCCGATGTCGATAAGACTGACACCCTATATTTTGTCATTGATTGATTGGTCTAATCCTTATTTTGACCCGTTGCGTCGACAGTTCTTGCCACTGGCGTCGGAAATCGAAGTTGATCACCCCATGGTCCAGCTTGATCCGATGGGCGAACAGAATGACTCCCCCGCCATGGGCCTTACTCACCGTTACCCGGACCGTGTGTTGTTTCTGGCAACCAATGTATGCCCGGTCTACTGTCGTTACTGCACCCGTAGTTATGCGGTGGGGCTGGATACCGATGTGGTGACTAAGCAGAAAATCAATGCACCTGGAGAGCGTTGGGAGCCGGCGTTTCGCTACATAGCAGCCAACTCCAGCGTGGAGGATGTGGTGGTTTCCGGTGGCGATGCTTATCGCCTCAAAGCGCGGCAGATCACTGATATTGGCGAGCGTTTGCTGGAGATTCCCCACGTGCGGCGCATGCGTTTTGCCACCAAGGGGTTGGCTGTACTGCCGATGAAAATCCAGAGTGATCACGAATGGACCGATGCCATCGCTCGCTTGTCCGATCGTGCACGCAAAATGGGTAAGTCGATCGCCATTCATACGCACTTCAATCACCCTAATGAAATTACCGACATGACGGTGAAGGCACTGCGGATTTTGTATGAGCGGGGTGTGGAGGTCAGAAATCAGGCGGTTATCTTGAAAGGCGTTAATAATAACGCGACGGACATGCATCGGCTGAATGAGTGCCTGGCGTATTGTAATGTGCGTCCATATTACTGTTTTCAAGGTGACATGATTCGGGGCGTAGAAACACTAAGAACCAGCCTTGCCGACTCTATCGCCCTGGAGAAGTCGACGCGCGGCTTAATCGCCGGGCATAACACGCCGCACTTTATTGTGGACTTGCCGGGTGGTGGCGGTAAACGTGATATTCATAGTTTTGATTATTATGACAAGCACGTAGGTGTGGCTGTTTACCGAGCGCCAGCGGTTAAGAAAGACAAGTTCTTTTTGTATTGTGATCCGTTGCATACGTTGGCTTCGGATGTTCAGGCGTTGTGGCTGAGTCCCGCGTCGAGGACGCAGTTGCTGAATGACGTTGTACACGCTGCATACTAACGAAATGTTCAATCACCGTGAATGGAAGCATCGAAATGAACCAAGTTAATAAGATTGATTGGATTCGTCACCAGGACTACCTTCAGGCCATCGCGCAGTCCAAGTCGACGGGTAAGCCGATACTGATTTATTTCAATAGCCGCTCATGTGGCGGTTGTAACCGGCTGGTGGACAGTGTTTTGAATGATCCGCAATTGATTGGAGCGGTCAGCGGCTCGGTGATTCCAGTCTGGGTCGAAGTGGAAAACGACAAGCCGGATCCACGTATTTCAGAATTGGTAGGCAGCCACATTTTTATTATGTCGCCGGTCCTCCAGCTTATTTCCAGTGAGGGGGATATTTACCACAAGTTCCTGGGCGCTCCCCTGCACACAAGGCTGGACTTGGGTTATTGCCGTGTGCATCACGATGTGGCCGGTGATATCGATGCCAAAGAAGTCCTCGCGCAATTGTCGGTAGGCCTGGCTAAACAGGCGATGGCCTCCCACAACTATAGCGTGGCTGAGTCTCTCCTGAGAAAAGGACTGGATACTCGCGATGCCGAAAGTATCGCAGTGCGTGAAGCTGAGTACTGGCTGCCGATCGCCCAGGCGCGTGGGCAATATCCTGAAGACAGCCTGCCCGAAACGGGGATTGCGCAGACCCCTATCGCTCGAGAAGTGCGACGTTTTTGCAATACGCTGATTCAAGTGCCGGATCATGAATTGATGGTCGACTGGCCCGGCGTACAGGGTGAAGGCGGTTGGGCGCATTACACCGACTGTCTGCGTGAACTGTGCCTGGGTATTTATCAAATGCTGATGGATGTTGCCACGGACGCAGCGCAACAGCGAAACGCGCAAGGTCGAGGCTTGAGTCGTGCGCAGATGATCGTTCGTGACTGGCAAGTGGCATTCCGGGATCTGCAGGCCAGCCTCATCGGGCTCAAGGGCGCTGAATACGATCAGCAGCATCTCCATCAGAATTACACCCTCGGCAAGCAGCGCACGATCCGCAACAATATTGTGCACTGCGTCATGGCTGAGTTCTGGGCGCATGCCCCCGCCATACGTTCGACCCTGGAGGCGAGCCGCTCGAATATCGAGAGAACGGATAAGGTCAGCCCGGCGATGCTCAACTGGGAAAAATATGGCCCAGCGCCGTCTAACTTCGGCAACCTCCATTCTCTGCTGGCGCTTTGGGAGCAGCGTCATCAGCAATTGGTTGAGGAGTTCTCGGGTATCAGCGATGCCGAGCTCGACGCCACCCGCAGCTGGTGGGAGGACTCACCGGTCTCGATAAAATTCCGTATGTGCCGCTTGGGTTGGCATTTCCATGATCATGCAGCGGTTGTCGAAACCATCTGCCAGCGCATCGGCCACGAACGTTCGGAGACGGAGTTGCTGGCCAAGCTTCTGTTTAATGCGCTTGGACGTGCCGAAGGGGAAATGGTTGGCTTGTCTCACGAAGAACAGCACGCGCTTTTCGCCAATGCCGCGCAGCAATTGAAAGAGCGCAGTGACGAGCTTGCCCGGGTTTACGAGGGGTATCTCAATAAGTCCAATGCTGGCGCCCATGCTCCATTGAAAGCCCAGTCGCAAGCAGCTGCGGTGTGAATGACCCGGCGGCGCGCCTTGCGCGCCGCTTCAAGGATGGAACCGTGATGAATATAGTGCAGCAGATGTTTGGTGATCAAACCGAGACGTTCCTGGGAACATGCTGGCCGAAACACGCCTACGTCGCGGACGGTGAGATGAGCCGGTTCAGCGCGTTGGCAGCCTTGGATGAGTTCCAGGATATCCGCAAGCTCTTCAGTGCACTGCCGGGATCTGTCGATCTGCTTTTCCCCGGAGGCAAACGTATCACCGTGGCAAAGTCAGCCGACGCTCTTGCGCCTTACAACGACGGTGCCGCGATGGTTTATATAAAGGACCTGGAAGCGATTCCGACCATTTCCAAGGCCTGTGATGAGCTGGCCAGTGTGTTGGATATTCCACGGCACTATGTCAGCTGTGAAGCGTTTGCCGCCAACTATGGCGTAGAGGTCGCCACGCACTTTGATCACGAAACGAATTTCATGATCCAGATAAAGGGCGAGAAGACCTGGGCCTTTGCCGAAAATACCGCATTGCCCGATCCGATTTATCCGTTTTTCCCAAACAACCCGAACCGCTTTTACACCGACGGTATTCAGCCCTATACAGGGGCGGCCTTACCGCGCGTGATGCCTGAAAATAAACAGGTGCGGTTAGTCAAGCCGGGCACCACAACCTTTATGCCGCGTGGCTATTGGCACAGTACGGTGGCCCATGAGGAGTCGTTTTCAATAGGCTTCGTGATTAATCCTCCGACGCTGGCCGATCTCATTACCTACGCCGTGTTGGAAAAGTTGCATGGCATTGAAGCGCTCAGGGCGCACCCGCTTGATACGTTATCGGTACAGGCGCGCACGTCGATTCTGGAGAGTATTCAGCAGGGTCTTGATGAAGCCGGGAGGTTATCCAGCCAGTTGACGCCCGAGCAATTGCTTCAACGCTATAAGCAATCACGTAAAGGCAATGTGCGTACGTTGAGCGCTCTTTAAGTACGATTTAACCAGCGGACCTCTCGCCATGCGTGCAGCTCAAAGTTTATTTATCGGGATAACCGCCCTGATGCTCGTCAATGCAGTGGACGGGCTTAAGGAAGTTTACTTCGGTATGTTGGTACAAGCGCTCGACACGGTTGTCGTGACATTCGTGTTGTTTGCCATCGCTTGGCCGGTGTTTTTTATCAGTTACCTGTTGAACCCCGGTTCAACCCGCGGGATGCAAAGCCTGACCACCCACAAAGCGTCCGTGAGACGTTGCGTGGTGATGTTGAATTTCAGTTCGGCTGCGCTGTGGATCTCTTTTCTGTGTGCCTTGAAATGGGTCGAACCGGCAATTGTCAGTGCGCTGGTGGGCGGTGTCGGGATGGTGTCGGTATTGATACTGAACAAGCTGATGCGCCCGTCGGCAGTCATGATCGGTGCCGATTATTTGGCCGCTGGTCTTATCGTTTTCGCCAGTCTCTATTTGTGCTGGGCCTCATTTGCTGACCGCACCGCGGTCCAGGATGAACCAGAACGGTATCAGGTATTACTGGGTTATCTGATGATGCTGGTGTGCGGTGTTGCCATGGCATTGACCACGATTCTTTCAAAAATGGTCGCCGACCATGGTGTATCCAGTCGTTATCTCTACGCACATCGGTTTTATCTGTTGCTGGCGATTTCGGGCACCTACGCA
Organism: Pseudomonas sp. PA-5-4B; assembly: GCF_021606215.1. Classification (NCBI taxonomy): domain Bacteria; kingdom Pseudomonadati; phylum Pseudomonadota; class Gammaproteobacteria; order Pseudomonadales; family Pseudomonadaceae; genus Pseudomonas; species Pseudomonas sp. PA-5-4B. Next base: position 23,654 of record NZ_WKDB01000011.1, read on the forward strand.
GCGTTGAATACCGGCGCGCTGTCTGCGGTGGTCGAGCATCTAGTGACGTTAACCCTGCTGGCATTGGGAGGCGTGATATTACCGCTGCTTTTACTCCAGGAAGGCATAAAGCGCTGCGAACCTGTGACCATTGAAGCCATCCTGGCGATGGCACCGCTATTTACGATCATTTTTCAAGCTGCTGATTCGAGGCTGACGTTTTCAATGTTCAGTTTCATCGGCGTCATCCTCATTTGCATGGCGGCCACCTATAACGGTTATGCCCATTTAAGTCGGCTGCCGACTGAAGGAGTTAACGTATGAAATATGCGGTGATTGTTGATGCTTATTCCACCGGTGCGCGCCTTGCTGACGAACTTAAGCTCCGTGGCTTTGCTTGTATTCACGTGCAGACATCCGCTGAAATTCTCGATTACGACGTCGATAGCTTTCAGCCCGATGATTTTCAGCACCTGTTTGTCGCGACCCAGGATCTCAAGGCGTTGACCGACGCTCTGGCTGTTTTTGAGCCGGCCTTTATCATTCCGGGGTGTGAGTCTGGCGTTGAATTGGCGGACCAGCTCAGCGAGTTGATGGGCACGCCGGGAAATGGCACGGCATTGTCCCCTTGCCGCCGCGATAAATGGCATATGGCGCAGCGCCTGCATCACCTGGGGATTCCGGCCGCACGCGTCGCGCTGATCCATCACGCACACGATATACCCCAGGCCATCGATTTGATTGGCGACTGGCCGGTGGTCATCAAACCCGTGAACAGCGCGGGTGCCGACGGCATCTACTTTTGCTTTGATCAAGAGCAAGTCCGTCACGCCATCGACAAAGAGTTGGGCCGGCTCAACGAAATGGGGTTTATCAATGATCGCATGTTGGCAATGGAGCATCTGGCTGGGCAGCAGTACCTGATTCAAGCGGTTTCACGAGACGGCGAGCACTTGGTGTTTGAAATCTGGCGAGACAATCGCAAGCGTGTACTGGGCGCTGGCGTGGTCAATGACCGCGAAGTGCTGATTGATCTGCAATCACAAGAGGCCGCGCCGATCATCGCTTATGTGCAACGTTGCCTGGATGCCTTTGGAGTGCACATTGGGCCTTCGTTTCTTGAAGTGATGGTGACAGCGGACGGCCCCAAGTTGATCGAGTGGGCGGCCAGGATGATGGGCACCCAGGAACTCAGCGCAATGACGCGTGTAAGTGGGGTGAATGCGGTCAATCTGTGCGTGGCCTGTTACGCCGACCCAACGGCGTTTGATGCCATGCTCGATAAAGTCAATCGTTCGAATGCGACCTGTGAAGTCATCGGCATGATCAATAGCGTGTCAGGCACCGTTGTGCATCGGCATTGGCTCGATGAGCTGAGCGCCAGGCCGAGTTTTTTCAAGATGATCAGAGCTCCGCAGATAGGCGACAGTGTTGCGCCCACCATCGGCATTTCGACCAATTACGGGTTTATCTACCTTATTCACGAAGACCCGGCGGTCACCTATGCAGACTACCTGTGGATCCGTGAGAAAGAGGCTCAAGCCACCGGCTTTTTTGACGTGAAACTCAGTAGCGCAGTTGTCGCGCACCTGTGCTGAGCGCTTTGTCGCACCTGGCCCGAACCTTCCAATTGGCGGAGCATCGCTCATGAAACTTTATGTCGATCATCAATGTACTTCACCGTTCGCGATGTCGGCCTTCGTGGCCCTTCGTGAGTGTCAGGTGGCGTTTGACATGCACTATCTGAACTTGTCCCGTGGCGATCACCACCAGCAACCCTTCAGTGAGGTTTCGCTGACGCAGCGTGTACCGACGTGGGTGGAGGACGGATTTTCGCTGACCGAATCGTCCGCGATTGCCGAGTACGTGAATGAGTGTTCGGTGAACAAACCGTTGTATCCCATTGATGCGCGGGCGCGAGCCCAGGCCCGGCAGATTCAGGCTTGGTTGAGGAGCGATTTTTTCAACTTGCGCGGCGAGCGGCCCACCGAAACCATCTTTATTGAACCTGCCCATGAGCCGCTCGGGCCACTGGCTGCGAGCGACGCGCGACGGCTGGTTGAGGGCTTGTCGCACAGCTTGCGCGACGGCCGGATGTTTTTACTGGGCGAGTGGTGTATTGCCGATGTTGACGCTGCAGGCATGTTGAATCGGCTTATTTATAGTGATGATCCAGTTCCTGATGTACTCAAAGATTACGCACTTCGGGCATGGGATCGTGCGTCTGTTCGTGAGTGGCTGGAGATTGACCGTAGCAGGGCGCGGGCAGGCTGAATCAAGGTGTGAGCCCGCACCGGCAGAAATAAGAAACCTAGGGATGGCACATGGAATTATTCAACACACTGGGTAAGACGCTAATGCCCTTCGTCCCGGTTGCAGGGAAAAACGTGGGGTTTTATGCGTGTGGGCCGACGGTTTATCACTACGCCCACATCGGCAATATGCGTACCTACATATTTGAGGATGTGCTCGCCAAAACGTTACGCGAGCAGGGTTTCAGTGTGCGGCACGTGATGAACATCACGGATGTCGGCCACCTGCAATCGGACGCTGATTTTGGTGATGACAAATTGATGCTGGGGGCGGCGCGTGAACAGAAAACCCCTTGGGAGGTTGCTCGGTTTTACGAGGAGGCATTCTTCAGGCACAGCGCGTCGTTGAATGTAAAACGGCCGGATATCGTATGCCGAGCGACGGAGCATATCCCTGAAATAATCGCCATGGTCGAGCAACTGTTGGAAAAAGGCGTGGCTTATATCAGTGCCGGAAATGTCTACTTCAGCCTGGAAAAATTTCCCACCTATCACGAACTGGGCCAGCTGAAACTTCAAGACCAGCAAGCTACCGACCGGGTTGCTCATGACCCGCTGAAGCGCTCACAGTCGGATTTCGCGTTATGGTTTTCGACGTCGAAATTTCCCGATCAGATCATGAAGTGGGAATCGCCCTGGGGGCTTGGGTTTCCGGGCTGGCATATTGAATGTTCGGCTATGGCAAGCCGCTATCTCGGCGATCGAATCGACATCCATTGCGGGGGTATTGACCATATCAATGTGCACCACTCCAACGAGGTGGCCCAGTCGGAATGCTGTTTTGGCCACCGCTGGGTCAATTATTGGTTTCACTGTGAGTTTCTCAATGTCGATGCAGAGAAAATGTCCAAGTCCAAGGGCGAGTTCCTCACAGTCGACACACTGATCGATAAAGGCTACGACCCGCTCGCGTTCAGATTGCTGGTACTGGGATCCCATTACCGCAGCGCGTTGACGTTCTCGTGGGATGCCCTGGACGCAGCGTCGACCGCCTTACGCAAGGCTCGGCTGCGTATCGCGCAGATCCAGGGCGACAATGTCCAGCCGCAGGCTTCGTTCTCGCCAGAGTATGTTGCAGCTAAAACGCGTTTTTTCGGCGCGCTGGATAAGGATCTGCATACGCCAGGGGCGGTTGCCGAGCTGTGGTGGGTGCTCAAGGCTGATGTGTTGGATGACGCCGAACGCCTCGATTTACTGCGTAGTTTTGACGGCATACTCAGCGTGGGCTTGTTTGACGAGGTACAGGTTGAATTAACCCAGGAGCAGGCAAGTTTGATTGAGGCGCGACGTGTCGCACGCCTGATGAAGAACTGGTCAGAGTCTGATCGGATCAGGGACTTGCTGTTGGCGCAGGGTATCGGTGTCAGCGATCTGAAAGCTTGAGGCATCTGTGCATTGAACAAGGAGCGGCATTGTGGATGTAGCGCTAATCAGGCAGCAGTTTCCGGTCTTTTCCGTGCCCTCTCTGGAGGGTGCGGTATTTTTTGACGGCGCTGCAGGCACGCAGATGTGCAGCAGGGCACTGGAGGCGAGTGTCAGGGCGTCCATTGAAAACAACGCGAATCTGGGGGGGCATTTCTCGACCTCCATCATTGCCGAGCAGGATCTCGACCGCGCGCGATCGGCTGCAGCGGCACTGCTTAATGCATCGTGTGCGCAGGAAATTGTCTTCGGCCAGAACATGACCGCCCTGACGTTTCATATGTCGCGTTGCATCGGGCGAAGCCTGCGCAAGGGCGACGAGATCGTCCTGACCCGTTCAGACCACGAAGCCAATATCTCCCCTTGGCTTGAATTGGCAAAAGACCTGGAATTAACCGTGCGCTGGCTACCTTTCGATTTCGAAACCTATGGTTTTGATCTATCCCAGGCAGCCTCGTTGATCACTGAGCGCACCCGGGTCGTAGCCTTGAGCTATGCGAACAATGTCACGGGCACGATTAACGATGTAGCAGCAGTTGCAGCGTTGGCCAGAAACATGGGCGCGATCGTCTACGTGGATGCGGTTCAGTACGCCCCGCATGGCGTGATCGACGTCCAGGCCTTGGGGTGTGACTTGCTGGCCTGTTCTTCGCACAAGCTCTATGGACCTCATCAGGGGGTTCTGTGGGGCCGTCTTGCTCTGCTTGAGCAGCTCATTGCCTACAAACCTCGACCTACGCTCGATAAGCCTCCCTACAAGTTCGAAACCGGAACTAAAAGCAGGGAGGCCATCGCGGGTGTGGGAGGAGCGATCGAGCATTTAGCGTGGATAGGGCGCACCCTGGGTGGCAGCCCTGTGAATGGGAGCCAACGCAATCAGATCGTGAGTGGCATGCACGCGGTGATTGCCCATGAACAACGCTTGGTGCAAGAGGTGTTGGCGGGGCTCGAAGCACTGGACGAAGTGAAGATTTATGGCCTATGCAAGCCCCATGATCTGCAATGTCGAGTTCCAACCCTGTCTTTTACACTCAAGTCGACGCCCAGTGCGGTGGTCTCCCAGCATATGGCCCGGCAGGGCATTCGCCTCTGGCATGGCAATAACTTCAGCCCTGAAACCCTCCATGCACTCGGCCTTGACCAGAATGATGGTGTGGTCCGAATCAGCTTTGCTCAGTACACGTCTTCGGAGGATGTTCAGCGCTTCCTCTTGGCCATGCAGCATTTTCGCTGAGAGGCGTTGAGCCGCTGATGGCCGCCAGGATTATGAGGCAATCGCGGGTGAGCCCTGGCGCGAAGCGCTCAGGAACCGCAACAACGCCACCAGCGGGAACGCACTGCCCACCAGCATCACGCCCAGCCAGCCGCCGTGTTCATACACGCTGCTGGCAATCGCCGAGCCGAAGGCGCCGCCGATGAAGATGCTGGTCATGTACAGCGCGTTCAGGCGGCTGCGGCTGTTGGCGTCGAGGGCGTAGATGGCGCGTTGGCCGAGGACCATGTTCATCTGCACGCAGAAGTCCAGGACCACGCCGGTCACCGCCAGGCCGATCACGCTGTACAACGGGTGCACAAAGGCTGGCAGAAAACTCAACGCGGCAAACAGCATGGCCAGCAGTGAAGCGCGGTGCGTGTGCCCGGCATCGGCCAGGCGCCCGGCGATAGGCGCGGCGATGGCGCCCAGGGCGCCGACCAGGGCAAACAGGGCGATTTCGCTTTGGCTCAGGCCGTGGTTACGCGCCAGCTCCAACGGTGCAGCGGTCCAGAACAGGCTGAAAGTGGCGAACATGCAGCCTTGGTAGAAGGCGCGCTGACGCAGTAGCGGTTGCTTGCGCAGCAAGGTGCCCAGCGAGCCCAACAGTTGGCCGTAACTGGCGCTGTGGTCGGGTTGGCGCTTGGGGATAGTCAGCATCAGCACGGCACTGATAAACACCATCACCGCGGCCGCCGCCATGAACATCGCACGCCAGCCAAAGTGGTCAGCCACCAGGCTGGACACCGGCCGCGCCAGCAGGATGCCCAGCAACAGGCCGCCCATGATGCTGCCGACTACACGGCCTCGGGACTCGGCGGGCGCCAGATGCGCGGCCAGCGGGATAAGAATCTGCACCGAGACGGAACTGAAGCCGATCAGCAACGACACAAGCAGGAACACATTCGGCTGCTCGGCAAACGCCGCACCCAGTAGGCTGGCGATGGCCACCAGGTTGGTGATGATCATCAGCTTGCGGTTTTCCAGCAGGTCGCCCAGCGGCACCAGAAAGAACAGGCCCAGGGCATAGCCGATTTGCGTGAGTGAGACGATCAGGCTCGCCAGTGCCGGGGTCAGGCCGATGTCCGGCGCGATCAACTCGATGATCGGCTGGGCGTAGTAGATGTTGGCAACAATGGCGCCGCAACAGAACGCAAACAGCATCACCATGCCTCGGGTCATGGTGCTTGAAGCGTGTGAGGTAGCGGTCATGGTGTTCTCATTCAAGCGAAGGAAGGTAGCGGGCGAGAGTAAAGACAACGTCTGCGCCGGTGTAGAGCGCGCGCATTGATATCACTCATGCCGCAAATTAATGACTGAATCGTTAACTTTTGGGGCGAGCGCCAATGATACATTCAGGCATAACTGTCGAAACAGGAAATCCACTGCGATGAAAATCACGCTGAACAAGATGCTCCTGGCCTCCACCCTGGCTGCGGCCATGGCCATCGGGCTGGCCAACGCCGCCGAAGCCCCACGGGTCGGCGTACGCGGCGCCATTACTGCGATGGACGGTGACGCGATGCACGTCAAGGTCAACAGTGGCGAAGAGGTGGTGGTGCATCTGACGCCGGCCACCCAGGTACGCGCCGTTACCCTGGCCAAGATCGATGAGATCAAGCCCGGCAGCTACATTGGCTCGGCCGCCATGCCGAACGCCGATGGCACCCTGACTGCGCTGGAAGTCCACGTATTCCCACCGGCCATGGCCGGCACGGGTGACGGGCACCGCGCGTTTGATTTGAAAGAAGGCAGCAGCATGACCAACGGCACGGTTGGCGACCTGGTGGTCAGCAACGGGCGCACCCTGACCGTGAAGTACAAAGGCGGCGAGCAGAAGATTGTGGTGCCGGATGATGTGCCAATCGTGAACCTGGAGCCGGGCGATCGCAGCTTGCTCAAGGCGGGCGTGAAGGTGGTGTTGTTTGCGGCGCAGGGTGCGGATGGGACCATTACGGCCCAGGCGATCTCGGCCGGCAAGGATGGCGTGACACCGCCGATGTAACGGACCCAACACAAAACAAATGTGGGAGCTGGCTTGTGTGGGAGCAGGCAAGCCAGCTCCCACATTTTTTACCGCGTACCTTCAGTTATTGACCCGAATAGATCTGGTCAAAAACCCCACCATCATTGAAGTGGGTCTTCTGCACGGTACGCCAGTCACCAAAGGTCTTCTCCACCGACAGGAAGTCGACTTTCGGGAAGCGGTCGGTGTACTTGGCCAGCACTTTCGGGTCACGTGGGCGCAGGTAGTTGTTGGCGGCGATTTCCTGGCCTTCCGGCGACCACAGGTACTTCAGGTAATCCTCGGCAGCTACACGGGTGCCTTTCTTGTCGACCACTTTGTCGACCACCGACACCGGCGGCTCGGCTTCGGCGGAGACGCTTGGGTAGATCACTTCGAACTGATCACGGCCGAATTCACGGGCGATCATTTCGGCTTCGTTCTCAAAGGTCACCAGCACATCGCCGATCTGGTTGGTCATGAAGGTGGTGGTAGCGGCACGGCCGCCAGTGTCCAGCACCGGTGCATGTTTGAACAATTCGCCGACGAACTTCTTCGCCTTGTCTTCATCACCACCGTTTTTCAGCACATAACCCCAGGCCGACAGGTAGGTATAGCGGCCATTACCCGAGGTCTTCGGGTTGGGCACGATTACTTGCACGCCATCTTTGAGCAGGTCGGGCCAGTCTTTCAGGGCTTTGGGGTTGCCCTTGCGCACGATAAACACGGTGGCGGAGGTGAACGGCGCGCTGTTGTTCGGCAGGCGGGTCACCCAGTTGTCCGGCACCAGTTTGCCGTTGTCCGCCAGGGCATTGATGTCGGTGGCCATGTTCATGGTGATCACATCGGCCGGCAGGCCGTCGATCACCGAGCGCGCTTGTTTGCTGGAACCGCCGAAGGACATCTGCAACGTCAGCTTGTCGTCCGGATGTTCGGCTTCCCAGTGCTTCTGGAAGGCGGCGTTGTAGTCCTTGTAGAAGTCGCGCATCACGTCGTAGGAGACGTTAAGCAGTGTGACCGGTGCGGCTTGCACGGCACCGGCCAGGGCCAGGCCCGCGGCCAGAAGAGAGGCGCTGAGGATTTTTTTCACTGCTCATTCCTTGTTGTTCGAGAGAAGAGTGGGGGCAATTTGCCAGCGACTATAGCCGGGCCTGCATAGGCGTTTAAAGATTAAAACGTACTGTGCTTATTCCACTTTATGAAACAGGTTGCTGCCGCAGCGCGAGCAAAACGCTGCGTTGGGTTCGTGGCTGTTTTTCTTGCACACCGGGCAATCGTGTTCCAGCTGTTCCCCGCGCATGGCGCTGGCCAGTTCAGCGGTAAAAATCCCGGTGGGCACGGCGATGATCGAGTAGCCGGTGATCATCACCAGCGATGAGATCACCTGGCCCAGCGGCGTCTTCGGCACGATATCGCCAAAGCCTACGGTGGTGAGGGTCACGATTGCCCAGTAAATGCCCTTGGGAATGCTGGTAAACCCGTGCTCCGGGCCTTCAATCACATACATCAGGGTGCCGAATACCGTCACCAGGGTGCACACGCTGACCAGGAACACCACGATCTTCTGCTTGCTGCCGCGCAGCGCCGCCATCAAGTAGTTGGCTTGCTTGAGGTACGGGCTGAGCTTGAGCACGCGGAAAATCCGCAGCATCCGAATGATGCGGATAATCAGCAGGTATTGGGCATCGCTGTAATACAGCGCGAGGATGCCGGGCACGATGGCCAGCAAGTCCACCAAGCCATAAAAGCTGAAGGCGTAGCGCAAGGGTTTGGGCGAGCAGTACAGCCGCAAGCCGTACTCGATGGCGAAGATCAGCGTGAAGCCCCATTCGATATAGGCCAACACATCGGCGTAGTTCTGGTGGATTTCGTCGATGCTGTCGAGCATCACGATCACAATGCTGGCAAGAATGATCAGTAGCAGGATGCCGTCAAAGCGCCGCCCGGCTGCGGTGTCGCTCTGGAATACCATGACATAGAGGCGCTGGCGCCAGTCGCTGTTGCTGTTCATAAAACCCGCCTGAATCGAATATCGAGCAAGCCTAGGGGGATTCGAACGGGCTGTCCACGCGGGCTTTGAACATCCGCTGCGTGGCGCGCACCAGCCAGCAGGCGAGGATAAACGGCGCAGTCAACGCGGGCAGGTGCAGGGTGGCAAAACCGGGTGTGAGGATAATCGCCAGCAGGATGCCCAGCAGTGGCAGCCACGGCTGGCGTCGTGACTGGCTCAAGGCCAGTGCCGCCAGCGCCGGGTTGTAGCTGTGCAGGCCGAGGAGGGCGCTGGCGGGCTCGTCGAGCAGTAGAGCGACCAGCACGCCAGCAGTAGCGCCGATCAAGGCCCACAGGGCGGCGCGACGGTTGGCCAACAACAAGCCGACGGCAATCAAGACTCCCGCCAGTGGTTGGTCCAGCAGCATGACTTGCGCAAGGCCAATAAAGGGCGCGCTGACAATCGCAAAGAAGTTGGGCTCGACCAAGGCAAACGTAGGCTGAGGCGCGCTGCCGATCAACAGCCAACCCAGGCCGACAAAGGGCGCGGTGTACGCGGACAAGTCATCCGGGTGATGGGTATGTTTCAACCATAGCCGCGAGAGCATCGCACTCAGGCCGCCGCACGCCAGGATCAACGGCGGCAACAACGCAGACCAGGCGAAGTGCTGGCTGATCAACATACCCAGCAGCACGCCGTTGTAGCTATACAGGCCGGCCTGGCGCTCTGCCTTGGGATAACCCCGGCGCTGGGCCGTGAGCAAACCGGCGAGGCCGCCCAGCAACGCCCCGCCGAGCAAGGCCGGGGCGCCGATCAGGATGGCCAACAGGCACAGCAGGCCGCACAACGGCTGGCGCTGCAGGAATATCTGGCTGAAGCCGTTGAGCAGGGCTTCGGCCCAGTCGGGGCAGGTTGGGTTGTGCATGGTGGTTAGTCAGTGAGACCGAGTTGCCCTTATCGCAGGCAAGCCAGCTCCCACAGTTGGCTGTGTTCACACATAAAGAGGTGTGAACCCAATCAACTGTGGGAGCTGGCTTGCCCGCGATGAGGCCCTTACAGACGCTAAATCAACGTCTCGATACGCAACGAATTGGTCGACCCCGGCTGCCCGAACGGCACTCCCGCGGTAATCACCAGGGTGTCCCCGCGCTGCGCCATGCCCTGCGCCTGGGCAATCTCCAGCGCCGTCGAGCACACCTCGTCCACCTGGCGCAGCCGGTCATTGACCACCGAATGCACGCCCCAGGCCACACTCAAACGCCGCGCCGTGGACAGGTTCGGCGTGAGGTTGAGGATCGGCGCCACCGGCCGTTCCCGCGCCGCGCGCAGGCTGGAACTGCCGGACTCGCTGTAGTTCACCAGCACCGCCACTGGCAGGATGCTGCTGATGCGCCGGATCGCGCAGCTGATGGCGTCCGACACCGTGGCATCCGCCTTGGGCCGGCTCACATCCAGTTGCGTCTGGTAATCCGGGCCGTTTTCCACTTGGCGGATGATCTTGCTCATCATCTGCACGGCTTCCAGTGGGTATTCGCCCGAGGCGGTTTCGGCCGAGAGCATCACCGCGTCCGCGCCTTCGGCCACGGCGTTGGCCACGTCGGTCACTTCGGCGCGGGTCGGTGCCGGTGAGAAGCGCATGGATTCGAGCATCTGCGTGGCCACCACCACCGGTTTACCCAATTGGCGGCAAGTGCTGATGATGTCTTTCTGGATCTGCGGCACGCTCTCGGCGGGCACTTCCACGCCCAGGTCGCCTCTTGCAACCATGATCGCGTCGCTCAGTTCGGCGATCTCCTGCAAGCGCAGCACGGCTGAGGGTTTTTCGATCTTGGCCATCAGGAAGGCTTTGTCGCCGATCAGTTCGCGGGCTTCGCGGATATCTTCCGGACGTTGCACAAACGACAGCGCCACCCAATCCACGCCCAGCTCCAGGCCGAAGCTCAGGTCGCGGCGGTCCTTGGCGGTCAGCGGGCTGAGTTCCAGCAGCGCTTGCGGCACATTCACGCCTTTACGGTCGGACAGCTCGCCGCCATTGAGCACGGTGGTGTCGATGGCGTCGGCATGTTTGGTGATCACGCGCAGGCGCAATTTGCCGTCGTCCAGCAGCAGGTCCATGCCCGGCTCCAGCGCCGCGATAATCTCGGGATGGGGCAGGTTGACCCGGCGCTGATCGCCCGGGGTCGGGTCCAGGTCCAGGCGCAGCGCCTGGCCGCGCACCAGTTGCACTTTGCCCTCGGCAAAGCGCCCGACCCGCAGCTTCGGCCCTTGCAGGTCCATGAGGATGCCCAGCGGGTAGTTGAGCTGGCGCTCCACCTGGCGAATCCACTGGTAGCGCTGGGCGTGGTCGGCATGCTCGCCGTGGCTGAAGTTCAGCCGGAAGATATTCACCCCGGCTTCCACCAGCTCGCGGATGTCATCGATGCCGTCAGTGGCCGGGCCGAGGGTGGCGAGGATTTTGACTTTCTTGTCAGGCGTCATGTTTGGCAGTCTCAAGAATCAGGATGGCGCGCAAGTCATTGACATTGGTGCGGGTCGGCTCGGTGACGATCAAACCGTCGAGTGCGGCGAAGTAGCCATAGCCATTGTTGTTGTCCAGCTCGTCGCTGGCCGACAGGCCCAGGGCTTCGGCGCGGCGGTAGCTGCACGGGGTCATGATTGCGCCGGCGTTGTCTTCGGAGCCGTCGATGCCGTCGGTGTCACCGGCCAGTGCGTACACGCCGGGCAGGCCTTTGAGGCTGTCGGTCAGGCTCAGCAGGAATTCGGCATTACGCCCGCCACGGCCATTGCCGCGCACGGTGACGGTGGTTTCACCGCCCGAGAGAATCACGCACGGCGCCGCCAAGGGCTGGCCATGCTGCACGATCTGCCGGGCGATACCGGCGTGTACCTTGGCCACGTCGCGTGCTTCACCTTCGAGGTCACCGAGGATCAACGGGCTGAACCCGGCCTGGCGAACTTTCACCGCTACCGCTTCCAGCGATTGCTGCGGGCGGGCGATCAATTGGAAGTGGCTGCGGGCGAGCACCGGGTCGCCGGGTTTGACGGTTTCCGAGGCTGGGTTCTGCAACCAGCTGCGCACCGACGCCGACGCCTCAATGCCGTAGCGCTTGAGAATCGCCAGGGCTTGCTGCGAGGTGCTCGGGTCGCCGACGGTGGGGCCGGAGGCGATCACTGTGGCCTGGTCGCCCGGCACATCCGAGATGGCGTAGGTGTACACCGTCGCCGGCCATGCGGCCTTGGCCAACCGGCCGCCCTTGATGGCCGAGAGGTGCTTGCGCACGCAATTCATCTCGCCAATGGTCGCGCCGGATTTGAGCAAGGCTTTGTTAATGGTTTGTTTGTCGGCCAGGGTGATGCCTTCGGCGGGCAGGGCCAGCAAGGCCGAACCACCGCCGGAGAGCAGGAAGATCACGCGGTCGTCTTCGGTGAGGTTGCTGATCAGTTCCAGCACACGCTTGGCGACGGCCAGGCCGGCCGCATCGGGCACCGGGTGTGCGGCCTCGACCACTTCGATTTTCTTGCACGGTGCGCCGTGGCCGTAACGGGTGACCACCAGGCCCGAGACTTCGCCCTGCCAGCAGTTCTCGACCACCAGCGCCATGGCGGCCGCGGCTTTGCCGGCGCCGATCACGATTACACGGCCGCTGCGGTCGGCGGGCAGATAAGGTTCAAGGACTTGTCGGGGGTGGGCGGCGTCGATGGCTGTGGCAAACAGCTCGCGAAGCAGGTGTTGCGGATCGACCGACATAAGCGGGCTCCCGGGGGATTCTTGTTATTAGAATTAAGACTTGAAACGGGATCAAAATGTGGGAGCTGGCTTGCCTGCGATAGCGGTGTACCAGGCAATGAATGTCTAACTGAAAGACCGCTATCGCAGGCAAGCCAGCTCCCACATTGGCCTGCATTTCAAATCGAATTACTTATCGCGAATCGAAAAATTCGCCATATGCTCCAACCCTTTGATCAGCGCCGAGTGGTCCCAATTACCGCCACCAATCGCCGTGCACGTGCTGAACACCTGCTGCGTGCCAGCCGTGTTCGGCAGGTTGATCCCCAGCTCCTTGGCCCCGGCCAGCGCCAGGTTGAGGTCTTTCTGGTGCAGGTTGATGCGGAAGCCCGGATCAAAGGTGCCCTTGATCATGCGCTCGCCATGCACTTCCAGGATCTTCGACGAAGCAAACCCGCCCATCAGCGCTTCGCGCACCTTGGCCGGGTCGGCGCCGTTCTTCGATGCGAACAGCAGTGCTTCGGCCACTGCCTGGATGTTCAGCGCGACGATGATCTGATTCGCCACCTTGGCGGTCTGGCCATCGCCATTGCCGCCGACCAGGGTGATGTTCTTGCCCATGGCCTGGAACAGCGGCAGGGCGCGTTCGAACGTCTGCGGCTCGCCACCGATCATGATGCTCAAGGTGCCGGCCTTGGCGCCGACTTCACCGCCGGACACAGGCGCGTCGAGGTATTGCGCGCCGGTTGCATTGATCTTGGCGGCAAAGGCCTTGGTGGCGGTGGGGGAGATCGAACTCATGTCGATCACTACTTTGTTGGGTGACAGGCCGGCGGCAACACCGTCGGCGCGGAACAGCACATCGTCCACCTGTGGGGTGTCGGGCACCATCACGATGATGAACTCGGCTTCCTGGGCGACTTGCTGCGGGTTGGCCAAGGCCACGGCGCCGGCCGCGATCAGGGCTTCGGGCGCCTTGCCGTGATGCTCGGACAGGAACAGTTGGTGACCAGCCTTTTGCAGGTTGGCGGCCATGGGTTGGCCCATGATGCCGGTGCCGATAAATCCGATTTTAGCCATGATCAACATCCTCTTTTTATTCTAGGTGCAGGGCGGACACGGTCCACCAAACACTGAAGATCCAAATGTGGGAGCTGGCTTGCCTGCGATGGCATCACCCGGTTTTGCCTGATACACCGCAGTGTCCGCATCGCAGGCAAGCCAGCTCCCACATTCTGTTGTGTTGTTGTGTTGTGTCAGTCAGATGGCGTTATGGGTTTTGAGCCAACCCAGTCCCGCCTCGGTGGTGGTCAGCGGCTTGTACTCGCAACCGACCCAACCGGCATAACCAATCCGATCCAGATGCTCGAACAGGAAGCGATAGTTGATCTCCCCGGTCCCCGGCTCGTTACGCCCAGGGTTGTCGGCCAACTGGATGTGGTTGATCTCACCCAGGTGCGCGGCCATGGTTCGGGCCAGGTCGCCTTCCATGATTTGCATGTGGTAGATGTCGTATTGCAGGAACAGGTTGGCGCTGCCCACCTGCTCGCGAATCGACAGGGCCTGCGCCGTGTTGTTCAGGTAGAAACCCGGGATGTCGCGGGTGTTGATCATCTCCATCACCAGCTTGATGCCCGCCGCTTGCAGCTTGTCGGCAGCGTACTTGAGGTTGGCGACAAAGGTCTTTTCTACGGTTTCGTCATCCACACCGGCGGGGCGAATCCCGGCCAGGCAGTTGATCTGGGTATTGCCCAGCACCTGGGCGTAGGCGATGGCCAGCTTGACCCCGGCACGGAACTCCTCGACCCGATCCGGGTGGCATGCCAGGCCGCGCTCGCCCTTGGCCCAGTCACCGGCCGGCAGGTTGAACAGCACTTGGGTCAGGCCGTTGGCATCCAACTGCGCCTTGATCTCGGCGGAGCTGAACTCGTACGGGAACAGGTATTCCACACCCTGGAAGCCGGCGTCGGCGGCCGCTTTGAAACGGGCGAGAAAGTCCTGCTCGGTAAACAGCATGGACAGGTTGGCGGCAAAACGCGGCATAGGGTTCTCCTTAATCGAGCAGGGAAATGGCAGTCGGCGCGTCGTTGCCGACCAGGGCCAGATCTTCGAATTCGTTGACGGCGTTGATCTCGGTGCCCATGGAAATATTGGTCACGCGTTCCAGAATAATCTCAACAATCACCGGAACCTTGAATTCTTCGATCATTTCCTGCGCCTTGCGCAACGCCGGCTGGATCTGGCCCGGCTCGAATACGCGCAGCGCCTTGCAACCCAAGCCTTCGGCGACAGCGACGTGGTCAACGCCATACCCGTTGAGTTCCGGGGCGTTGAGGTTGTCGAAGGACAGCTGCACGCAGTAGTCCATTTCAAACCCGCGCTGGGCCTGGCGAATCAGGCCCAGGTAGGAGTTGTTCACCACTACGTGGATGTACGGCAGCTTGAACTGCGCGCCCACCGCCAGCTCTTCGATCATGAACTGGAAGTCATAGTCGCCCGACAACGCCACCACCTTGCGGCTCGGGTCGGCCTTGACCACGCCGAGTGCCGCCGGAATGGTCCAGCCCAAGGGGCCGGCCTGGCCGCAGTTGATCCAGTGACGTGGCTTGTATACGTGCAGGAATTGCGCGCCGGCAATCTGCGACAGGCCGATGGTGCTGACGTAACAGGTGTCTTTGCCGAACACCTGGTTCATCTCTTCGTACACGCGTTGCGGCTTGACCGGCACGTTGTCGAAGTGGGTCTTGCGGTGCAGGGTGGCCTTGCGCTGCTGGCAGTCATGCAGCCAGGCGCTGCGATCCTTGAGCTTGCCGGCGGCTTTCCACTCGCGGGCCACTTCAATGAACATCGTCAGCGCAGAACCGGCGTCAGACACTATGCCCAGGTCCGGCGTGAACACGCGGCCAATCTGCGTCGGTTCGATGTCGACGTGAATGAACTTGCGGCCTTCGGTGTATACCTCCACCGAACCAGTGTGGCGGTTGGCCCAGCGGTTGCCGATGCCCAGCACCACGTCCGACTTGAGCATCGTTGCGTTGCCATAACGGTGCGAGGTTTGCAGGCCGACCATGCCCACCATCAGCGGGTGATCGTCCGGGATCGTGCCCCAGCCCATCAGGGTCGGGATCACCGGGATGCCGGTGAGTTCAGCAAATTCAACCAGCAACTCGCTGGCGTCGGCATTGATCACGCCGCCACCGCTGACCAGCAAGGGGCGTTCGGCCGCATCCAGCAGCGCCAGGGCTTTTTCCACCTGGATGCGCGTAGCCAAGGGCTTGGCCAGCGGCAGTGGCTGGTAGGCGTCGATATCGAATTCGATCTCGGCCATCTGCACGTCGAACGGCAGGTCGATCAGCACCGGGCCAGGGCGGCCGGAGCGCATTTCATAGAAGGCTTTCTGGAACGCGTAGGGCACTTGGCCGGGCTCCAGAACAGTGGTCGCCCACTTGGTCACCGGCTTGACGATGCTGGTGATATCCACGGCCTGGAAGTCTTCCTTGTGCATCCGTGCACGTGGGGCCTGGCCGGTGATGCACAGAATCGGGATCGAGTCGGCCGAGGCGCTGTACAGGCCGGTGACCATGTCGGTGCCCGCCGGGCCGGAAGTACCGATGCACACGCCGATATTGCCGGCCTTGGTGCGGGTGTAGCCCTCGGCCATGTGCGAGGCGCCTTCAACGTGGCGAGCAAGGACGTGATCGATGCCACCGACCTTCTGCAAGGCCGAATACAGCGGGTTGATCGCGGCGCCCGGGATACCGAAGGCGGTGTCCACGCCTTCACGGCGCATTACCAGGACGGCGGCTTCGATTGCTCTCATTTTGCTCATGGTTTTGGTGCCTCTTGCGTTTTGTAATTGTATACAATTGGTGTCTGGACAAAGTGTATTCACGGCGAGCGGCGAAGGTCAATGCATTTTGCAAAGTGGCCATGGCGTTCGTCGGAAGCACTTTTTTCGACGTGTGGAGCCTTTGTGCGAAAATATTGTATACAAAAATAAATGTCATTGTGTTCTATTTGTTTGATCGAGCATCTGATCAAACAGACCTCCACCGCATTCCCAATAACAAAAGAAGGACGGCACCATGAGCGCTTTAACCTTGAAACTTGCCACCCAACTGGCCAGCCAGGCCCTCACCGCTGGCCGCACGATCTCGGCTGCGCCGCTGACCATCGCGGTGCTCGACAGCGGCGGCCACTTGATCACCCTGCAACGCGAAGACGGCGCCAGCCTGCTGCGCCCACAAATCGCCATCGGCAAGGCCTGGGGCGCGATTGCACTGGGCAAGGGCTCGCGCTTGCTGGCGCTGGACGCACAGCAGCGCCCGGCGTTTATCGCCGCGTTGAACAGCCTGGGGCAGGGCAGCGTGGTGCCGGCACCGGGTGGTGTGTTGATACGGAATCAGGATGGGGTAGTGCTGGGGGCGATCGGGATCAGCGGGGATACCTCGGATATTGATGAGCAATGCGCGATTACGGCGATCGAGGGGGTGGGGTTGTTGGCGGATGCGGGGGTTTCTGCTTGATTCTGTGGTGACTGTAAGGGCCTCTTCGCGAGCAAGCCCGCTCCCACACTTGGCTGCATTCCAAAGGTGGAACTCGGTCAAGTGTGGGAGCGGGCTTGCTCGCGAAGGCGGCGACCCGGTCTTGGCTTTAAACCCAAATCGCATCCCACAACGGATAGTCGCCAATCCGCTCTACCAACCCTGCTCGCAGTGGATTGGCCACCACATACCTGGCCATTTTTACCAAATCATCCTCCCTGCGCAGTGCCCGATCATGAAAACCGGTTTGCCAAAGCCGGCCCTTGCGCCCGGTTGCACCATTCACCGATCGCGTACTTTTGGATTTCACCTGACACATCAAATCCCCCAACGAGCCTTTTTGCAGTTCGATCAGCCAGTGGAAATGGTCTGGCATCACCACCCAGGCCAATGAATTAGCCAGGCCTTGGTATTGGGCCAGTCTGAACTGCCAGACCACCAGGCGGCCGAGGTGAAAGTCGCCGAATAGTGGGACTCGCTCCTGGGTGTTGGTGGTGATCAGGTAGACGCGGTTCGGTTCGCTGAACCGCCCGATGCGCAGGCGGTGTGAAGTCGCTAGATCAGGCATTCCATGGCCTCTCTTCAGATGGGTTCTGAGAGGCTAGATCTCGGTGGCTGATGCTGATCGGCAGGCTTTTGGCAGGATGTGTCTGGATGGGCGCTTTCGCGAGCAAGCCCGCTCCCACATGGGGTCTGCGGTGTTAATACAATTTATGTCTCGCGCGGATCAAAATGTGGGAGCGGGCTTGCTCGCGAATAGCACCGGCACCTCGGCCCATCAGCCCAACTCACACCCCTTCAACACCAACCGAATAATCGTTTGCGCCGCTGCCTCATAATCCGCTTCATCCAGCTTGGCTTTGCCGGTCACCGCCGATATCTGCCAGTCAAAATCGGCATACGTCTGCGTCGCCGCCCAGATGCTGAACATCAGGTGGTTGGGGTCTATGGCGGCGATCAGGCCGCGATCTACCCAGCTTTGGATGCAGTTGATGTTGTGCTTGGCCTGGGCGTTGAGCTGCTCGATCTGCTCGGGGCTCAGGTGCGGGGCGCCGTGCATGATTTCGCTGGCAAACACCTTGGATGCAAACGGCAAATCGCGGGAGATGCGGATTTTCGAGCGGATGTAGTTGCTCAGCACCACCGACGGCTCGCCCTCGGGGTTGAACGGTGTGGAGGCGGCCAGGATCGGCTCGATAATGCTTTCGAGCACCTCTCGGTAGAGGTTGTCCTTGGACCTGAAGTAGTAATAGACGTTGGGCTTGGGCAGCCCGGCCTTGGCGGCGATGTCGCTGGTTTTGGTCGCGGCGAAGCCCTTGTCGGCAAACTCCTCGCTGGCCGCCCGCAGGATCTTTTCTTTATTGCGCTCGCGAATGGTGCTCATAAACCAGGAGTTTCCTTGCCAGATCGGCGGTTGTGCATGGTAGCACCGGCTATCCGCGAGCCTCAAGAATGCGCCCGTAAAGCTTTGCGCCGCGCTATGCTCGGCGTTTCTCATTCTTATGGAAGCCCGATTGATGGCAGGAAGCAGCTTGTTGGTATTGATCGACGATATCGCCGCCGTACTCGATGACGTTGCGCTGATGACCAAAATGGCCGCCAAGAAGACCGCCGGCGTGCTGGGCGATGACTTGGCACTCAACGCCCAGCAGGTTTCCGGCGTGCGCGCCGAGCGGGAAATCCCTGTGGTGTGGGCGGTGGCCAAGGGGTCGTTTGTCAACAAACTGATCCTGGTGCCGGCGGCATTGCTGATCAGCGCTTTTGCGCCGTGGGCGGTCACGCCGCTGTTGATGCTCGGCGGCGCCTATTTGTGTTTTGAAGGCTTTGAGAAGCTTGCGCACACCTTCTTGCATAAACGCACCGAAGAACAGGCTCACCTGGTTGAAGCCGTGGCTGATCCGGCGACTGACTTGGTGGCATTTGAGAAGGACAAGATCAAAGGTGCAATTCGCACCGATTTCATCCTCTCGGCGGAAATCATCGCCATCACCCTGGGTACCGTTGCGGATGCGCCTTTGATGCAGCAAGTGATAGTGCTGTCGGGCATCGCCATTGTCATGACCATTGGCGTGTACGGGCTGGTGGCCGGTATCGTCAAGCTCGATGACCTGGGTCTGTGGCTGACGCAAAAGCCCGGCCAGGCGGCTCGCAGTATCGGTGGGGCGATCTTGCGCGCCGCGCCTTACATGATGAAAAGTCTGTCGGTGATCGGCACAGCGGCGATGTTCATGGTCGGCGGCGGCATACTCACCCATGGCGTGCCGGTGGTGCATCACTGGATCGAGAGCGTCAGTCAGAACGTTGGCGGGGTGGCGTGGTTGATGCCTACGTTGCTCAACGCAGTGGCCGGGATTATTGCCGGGGCGCTGGTGCTGGCCGTGGTTTCACTGGTAGGCAAAGTGTGGCGCGTGCTGAAACGCTAGATTGGCATTCGGCGGGTATATAGATACTATGCTAATCATTAGCTAGCTATCTATGTGTTCGCTGAATGAAGCTTTCCACGTTTCAACTGCCTGACTTCTGGCAAGCCACCCTGGCGCCCTCGCGGGACGATCTGCTGTTTGCGTTGCGCAACATGATCGCCGGCGGGGTCGCGTTGTATCTGGCCTTTTGCTTGGACTTGCAGCAGCCGCAATGGGCGCTGACCACGGTATTTATCGTCGGCCAGTCCACCAGCGGCATGGTCTTGGCCAAGGGTGCCTATCGGTTACTGGGCACGTTTGTGGGCGCGGCGGCTTCGGTGGTGATGATTGCTGTCTTCGGCCAAGCGCCTTTGTTGTTTCTACTGTGCATGGCGTTGTGGTTGGCGTTTTGCACCACAGGCGCGTCGTTGCTGCGCAATCACGCCTCTTATGGGTTTGTGCTGGCGGGCTACACCACGGCGATTATCGCGCTGCCTGCGACTGCGGCGCCGCTTGGGGTTTTCGATGAGGCGGTAGCCCGTTGCCAGGAAATCAGCCTGGGGATTCTCTGCGCGTCTATCGCCAGCACGATTTTATGGCCGCGCCGGGTTGAGCAGACGCTGGCGGTTCAAGGCCGTGCGGCCTGGCAGGCGGGCCTGCGCGCCGCGGCGTCGGAGCTGCTGGGCACCGATCAGCGCAAGGGGTTGCTCGAAGCACTGGGCCGTCTGGTTGCAGTTGATGCCCAGCGTGACCATGCCTGGTTCGAAGGCCCCAAGGGCCGGCGCAGATCCCAGGCGCTGCGGGTGCTGAGCCGGGACTTGCTGGGACTCTTGCGCGCGGCCCGCGGCGTGGCACGGCAGCGACTGATGCTGGAAGATACGACCCGCGTGGCGCCTTGGGTGGACGAGGTGGCCGCGA
Organism: Pseudomonas sp. PA-5-4B; assembly: GCF_021606215.1. Taxonomy (NCBI): domain Bacteria; kingdom Pseudomonadati; phylum Pseudomonadota; class Gammaproteobacteria; order Pseudomonadales; family Pseudomonadaceae; genus Pseudomonas; species Pseudomonas sp. PA-5-4B. The sequence continues at coordinate 44,205 of NZ_WKDB01000011.1, forward strand.
CGCTACAGCAAGAGCGGCCCGATGCGCTGCCTGCACTCTCGCAGCGCCTGAGGTTGGCGCTGGGTGATCCAGGTTTGAGCGCGGAGGCGCACTTTTGCCTGGTGCAATTGGCCGAGGTGCTGCGCTTGATTGACGTGGGCACAGTGACCCTGGCGGCCGTCGAAGCCGGCAGGGTGCCGTCCGGTGCGCCAGGCGCCCTGTCCTGGCATCGGGATATCGAGCAAGGCATGCTCGGTGGGCTGCGCAGTGCCTTGGCGTTTCTGGCCGTTGCGGCATTCTGGATTTTTACCGACTGGCCCTCGGGCCTGGGCGCAGTGTCGATCAGCGGCGTGGTCTTGAGCCTGTTTGCCGCACGGGAAAACCCTTCTGCGTCGGGCCTCAATTTTCTCAAGGGCATTGCGCTGTCGATCCCGATAGCCGGCTTTGTGCGCTTTGCCTTGTTGCCCGGGTTTGATGCTTTCGCGCTGTTATGCGTGGCGTTGGGCGTGCCGTTGTTTTTCGCCTCGCTGTGCATGAGCCGGGCAAAACTTGTGGCCACCGCTTCGGCGTTTTGTATCTTCTTCGTCAACAACGTCGGGCCGAGTAACCTGATGAGCTACGACATTGCCGCCTTCCTCAACAAGGCCATCGCGACCTTGGTGGGCGTCGGGATTGCGGTGCTGGTGTTTCGCCTGATTCAGCTCAACCCTGGCGAGCGACACTACCGGCGTATGTTCAAGGCTTCGTTGTTCGATTTGGCGCAGTTGACTTCGCGCCCTCTGGAGCAGGCCGAGAGCTGGTTTGGCGGGCGCATGGCCGATCGCTTGATTCGCCTGTCACGCTACAGCCAAACCTTGCCCGCCGAGCGTCGTACCCATTGGGACAATGGCCTGCTCGGGTTGGACCTGGGTGATGAGTTGCTGGAGTTGCGTGCAAGCCTTGCGGGCAGCCAGGGCGCCTTGGCTGGCGAGCGTGATGATTATCTACGGCAGTTGGCGGTGATACTCAGGCACGCGGGGCCAGGCTTGGCAACGGCGGGGATGCTGGATGGGCCAAGTGCTGCACTGCTTCAAGCACTTGAGCGGCCGTCGGGGTTGACGGAGCAGGATCGGGAGATGGCCAGGGCGGCGGTGCTGCAGTTGCGGTTTACCTGGCAGAAATGGTTTCAACGGGGCGTTGAGCAGTAGGAGCTGGCGAACCAGCTCCTGCAGGGAGGTTACTCGGCGATCTGCAACTTGCGCGACTCGGTATAGATGTAGCGCACCTTTTCATACTCAAACGGCGAGTTCATCTGACCGTAGCGGAAGCTGGTCTGGTAGCGCTTGTCGACGGCGCGCAAAGCCCAGATTTCCGGGTGGTTTTCGCTGACCTTGGAGACGTTGAGGAAGTTGATCTCGGTCTCGGCGCCGTAGTCGACGATCAGGCCGGTAGTGTCACGCAGGTTCGAGGGGCCGAAGATCGGCAGCACCAGGTAGGCGCCGCCAGGGACGCCGTAGAAGCCCAGGGTCTGGCCGAAGTCTTCGCTCTGGCGCGGCAGGCCCATGGCGGTGGCCGGGTCCCACAGGCCGGCGATGCCGATGGTGGTGTTGAGAAGCAGGCGCCCGGTGGTTTCCAGGGAGCGGTGGCCCTTGAGTTGCAACAGGCTGTTCACCAGGTTGGGCACATCGCCCAGGTTGTTGAAGAAGTTGCTCACACCGGTACGCAGGAAGCTGGGAGTGACGTAGGTGTAGCCGTTGACCACCGGCAGGAACACCCATTGGTCGAAGCGGTAGTTGAAGTGGTACACGCGGCGGTTCCACGACTCCAGCGGGTCATAGACGTTAAGTGCCGTCAGTGATGAACGCTCGAATTCACGCTGGTCCAGGCCCGGGTTGAACTTGAGTTTGGTCAGCGGTTCCTTGAAACCGTCGGCGCCGACTTTGACCGGCTCGTGGGCCTTGCTGTTGTCGGCATTGGCCACGCCTGCGCACATCAAGGCGGCAAGCAGCAGAAGATATTTAGCCACGGAAGAACTCCAGCATGGCGTCGGCGTTGACGCGGTAATTGAGGTTGCCGCAGTGGCCGCCCAACGGGTAGACGGTCAAGCGATCGCCGAAGGTTTTACGCAGGAAACCCAGGTCGCCAGGGCCGAGGATCAAGTCGTCGGCGTTGTGCATCACGGCAATTTTCGGGCTGTCGTGCAGGTAGTCCTTGAGGGCATACAGGCTGACCTGATCGATCAGTTGCAGCAGGCTGCCGCCGTCGGAGCGCGCGCGCCACATCGGGATCACTTGTTCGGTGAGGTAGCAGTCGAAGTCGCATTGCAGCGCACGCTTGAGGAACGGCGTGAGGCTGGTGCCTTCGGTGATCGGGTATTTCGGCGGGATGATCAGGCCGCGACGGTTGATCAGGTCCGAGGTGAAGGCAATGTCGGCCGCCGAGAAGCGGAACGAGGTGCCGATCAGCATCGCCATCTGTTCGTTGGTCAAGTGCTGCTTGGACTGCTGGAAGTCGTAGAGCAGGGCATCGTTGAGGTCGATGTAGCCTTTTTGCTGGAAGTAACGGGTCAGCTTGCTCAGCACCAGCTCATAAAACGTGGTGGTGTTGTTGATGCCCTTGACCTCGGTCTGTACCAGCTTGTCGAGGTTGGTGATCGAGGTGTAGAGGTTGACCGGCGGGTTGAGCAGCAGCACTTTCTTGAAGTTGAAGCTGCGGCGGGTCTCGTCGAGCTTGCTCACAAATGCCGCGTCCAAAGCGCCCAGGCTGTAGCCGGAGAGGTAGTAGTCGGTCACCGGCAGCGTGGAGTTCTGCGCGCGCACCGCCTGCATCACGCGGTACATGTCTTCGGCGTCTTCCTGGGTAATGCCGGGAGTGGCGAAGCGCGAAGCCGCGGCGATGAAGTCGAAGCTGGTGGGCGAGGACAACTGGACCACGTGGTAGCCAGCTTTGTAATAGAGCTTTTTGAGGTATTCGTTGATGCTGCTGTCATACCGCGCACCGGTGCCGGAAATCAGGAAAATCAGCGGTGCGGCGTGGTCTTGCTTGGCGATGCGGTAGGTGAGTTTCTTCACCGCCCAGAAGTTGTCCGGCAGGCTGAACTGGCGCTCAGGGCGCATGGTCAGGCTGTAGTCGGACTGGTTGATCTCGTCGTCGCTCGGCAATTGCGGGCGCAGACTCGGCGGAGTGGTGGCGATAGTCGCTTCGAACGGGTTGGTCAAAGGGTAGCCATAGCTGGCTGGGTCGATATCGACGGCCAGTGCTGACGCACTCAAAAATAGGCTGCCCAGCAAGGCAGCGCAGCGCAAGGAACGGAGCATGACTTAATCCCTAAGAGGAAACGTGCTGAATGAAGTTCGCAGGCTATGACCACCGCGTTGCCACCGAAGTGCCAGCCCTCGGCACTAAAAGTCGGAAAAAACCACGGAATCGGGGTAATAGTAGCCAGAAGATACACGTTGCCATGCATTGATGAACACTAATTGTGTGTATGCGCCTTGCTAACGGCTGCCGGCGCATTAAGCTGAGCGCCGTTTTTGCCTATCGGAGTACCCCATGTCCCGTCGTTTGCCACTGATCCTGCTGCTTATTGCCCTGCCGTTATGGTTGGCCGCCAGTTATGGCGCCCGTTACGGGTTTATGGAAGACGGCCAGTGGGTGGGGGTCTGCGTTGACGAGGCCAGCCGCTGGGAATGCCAGTTGCGCTCGAACCTGGGGCTGATGATTCACTTCAAGGTATTGGGCTGGGCCGCATTGGTCACGTCGGTGCTGGCGTTTTTTGTGCCGGGGCGAGCGGGCTGGGGTTTGGCGGTGTTGGGGATGGTGTTCGGGTTGCCGGCACTGGCGTTGTATAACACCACGTTTGCGGTGTTTGCGGTGGTGATTGCGGGGTTGCGGTTGGTCAGGAAGCCTCGGGGCGTCTGATAGAGCCTCATCGCAGCGGTGCGACGATTCGACAAGCCAGTTCCCACATTAGATTGGGTGCATCCAATGGAATTCGGTCGAATGTGGGAGCTGGCTTGCCTGCGATAGCATTTTTAAGCTTTGCGCACCCGCAAGCAACGCCACAACGCTACAACCATCAACACGCTGACCACCGCCCAACCCCACGCCTGCTGGTTCAGCAAGCCTTCGCGATACAGCTGCGGCGCAATGCCGGCGCCAATAATGAAGGCCAGCAGCGCAATCTCCCGACGCGGGCCGGTGACCGGGCGAACCAGGTAAACCAGTGCCGGCAATACCAGTGCCGCACTTGGGAAGCTGCGATAGCGCGGGTCAAACACCAGCGCCAGCATCATCACTGCACCGGCGAACCCGGCAATTGCCACCAGCCAACCTGCGCGTTGCTCCAGCCAAGTGAAGGCGCGTTCCCGCCAAGCTTCCCGAGCGCTTAAAGCCAGCGCGGCATGGGCCAGTACCAACAGGTTCAACACCACCAGTAAGCCCGCCCACACCCATTCATCGTTGAAACGTGCTGTGACACGGGTCAGCTCGGCCCAGGTGCCAATGGAGCAGGCGGCCACTACGCCGAGTAATGGCAGCATGAATGCGGCACGCGCGCTGCGCACCCGGCCGCCCAGTGCCAGAGTGCCCAGCAGAATCAGGCCGCCGATGCCCAGCCACAGCGGCCAATACGGCACGTTACTCACCGGCCCGGCAAGGATACCCTTGTCCTGGCGGTCGGCGTCAAACAAGCCCCAGTAACCACCGACTGCACCTTCGCTGGCGCGTTTCCACGGCTGGTCAAACGCTTCGATCAGGTTGTAGCGCCAGCCATTGGCCTCGGCCATGGCCACAAAACCACGCATGAACTTGGCCTCGTTGACCCGGCTCGGCACCGCGGTTTCGCGCTGGCGGCCTTCGCTGGGCCAGCCGGTCTCGCCGATCAGCACATCTTTAGGGGCGAATTTGTTGCCAAAGGTCTGGCGCACATCCCCAACATGCTTGAGGGCCTGGTCGATGCCCGACGGGTCATCTTCCCAGTAGGGCAGCAGGTGAATGGTCAGGAAATCCACCGCCGGGGCGATTTCCGGGTGTTGCAGCCAGAACTCCCACACATCGGCATAAGTGACCGGCTGCTTGATCTGGCTTTTGACCTGATGGATCAGCGTCACCAACTGCCTGGCGGTGACTTCCTTGCGCAGCAGGGCCTCGTTACCGACGATCACCGAAGTGACCACATCGGGGTTGGCATTGGCAGCAGCAATCAATTCTTTGATTTCTTTTTCGGTTGCCACCGGGTCACTGCTGACCCAAGCGCCGGCCATCACCTTCAAACCATGCTTGCGCGCCATGCCAGGCAGGGCTTCCAGGCCGGTCATGGAATAAGTGCGGATGCATTCAAAACGGGTGGCCAGCAGCGCCAGGTCGGCGTCCATGCGCTCAGGGCGCAGTTTGAACGGCTGGTCGAACGGCGACTGGTCCTTGTCGAACGGCGTGTAGGACGCGCATTGCATCTTGTGGCTGGCACTGGCCACATCCGGCAACACCACCGGTCGGCCAAGGCCGTACCAATAGCCGACGAGGGCAAGCACGCCGAGGATCAAGGCGCAGAAATAGGGCAGGGCAGGAAAGCGGGCAGTCGCGGGCATGGTCAGCTTATCTGGGGGAGCAAAGGCGCGCATCTTACCCGGATTTGGCCCGTCCCAGTGGGGCTGCATAATTTAGACATGCAAAGTTCGGGCGGGAAATTGACGCCAAGTCCTAGGAACTGTCCTGCTGGCGATGTGATGTCGTTTCTTGCTTACCCGAGGTCGCTGACAGAGCAGGTCCAAGGCCCCGGCAGGTTGATGATCGAAGTGTCAGCACTCCACTGGCGGCGCACCACCGTGATCGACGCGCGTGAAGGGGGCGCGATGCACCCTATAACAACAGGTTGACGTCGCTCGGCATCCGCCGAGCGCAGCACTTTCGGGGAAGTATTATGAAGATGCGACGACTCTTGGGCGCAGCTGCCACTCTGGTAGTTGCGATGGGCTCCACACTGGCCAGCGCCGACAGCAAAACCCTGAGCATCGGCTATGTAGATGGTTGGTCCGACAGCGTTGCCACGACCCATGTGGCAGCCGAGGTGATCAGGGAAAAACTCGGTTACGACGTGAAACTGCAAGCGGTCGCTACCGGGATCATGTGGCAGGGCGTAGCTACCGGCAAACTCGACGCCATGCTCTCCGCCTGGCTGCCCGTGACTCACGGTGAATACTGGACCAAGAACAAGGACAAGGTGGTCGACTACGGCCCCAACTTCAAGGATGCCAAAATTGGCCTGATCGTGCCGGAGTACGTTAAAGCCAAGTCCATCGAAGACCTCAAGACCGACACCACCTTCAAGAACAAGATCGTCGGCATCGACGCCGGTTCAGGCGTGATGCTCAAGACCGACGAAGCCATCAAGGCCTATGGCCTGGACTACAAACTGCAAGCCAGTTCGGGCGCTGCGATGATCGCCGAGCTGACCCGTGCCGAAGACAAGCAGGAATCCATTGCGGTGACCGGCTGGGTGCCACACTGGATGTTCGCCAAGTGGAAACTGCGCTTTCTGGACGACCCAAAAGGGATTTATGGTGCTGCTGAGACCGTCAACAGCATCGGCAGCAAGGGCCTGGAGAAGAAAGCGCCGGAAGTCGCCGCTTTCCTGAAGAAATTCCAGTGGGCCTCCAAGGACGAAATCGGCGAAGTGATGCTGGCAATTCAAGAGGGCGCCAAGCCTGATGCCGCGGCCAAGGATTGGGTCGCCAAGCACCCTGAACGTGTCGCGGAGTGGACCGCAAAATAAAGCACTAACCCTTGTGGGAGCGGGCTTGCCCGCGATGGCGGCGTATAAGTCACAGATGTTTTGACTGATACACCGCCATCGCGGGCAAGCCCGCTCCCACATTAGCCTCGCACGCCCGTAAACCCTCGCTACACTCCCTCTACTACTAAGGTCGTCTGGAACCTGTTCCGCAGCCGCATACAGTGGATATGTTCCAAAATAATAAAAAGCTGTGCTGCGAGGATAAAAACAATGAACGACAGCATTTACCTCTCGATTCAAAACAGCCCGCGTTTCAAGGAGCTGGTCAGAAAAAGGGAAAGGTTCGCCTGGATACTCTCGGCGATCATGCTAGGGCTTTACTCCGCTTTCATCCTGTTGATTGCCTACGGGCCACAAATACTGGGGGCCAAACTCAGCCCCGGCTCATCCATCACCTGGGGCATCCCCATCGGGGTCGGCCTGATTGTCTCGGCCTTTGTCCTCACCGGCATCTATGTACGACGCGCCAACGGCGAATTCGACGACCTGAACAATGCGATTCTCAAGGAGGCTGCGCAATGATCCGTCGTCTATTGGCTGTACTTGGCGCTTCGGTCTTTGCGCCCGCCGTTTGGGCGGCGGATGCATTGACCGGTGAAGTGCACAAACAACCGCTGAACGTTGCAGCGATCCTGATGTTCGTGGTCTTCGTCGGCGCGACGTTGTGCATCACCTACTGGGCGTCCAAACGCAACAAGTCGGCGGCCGACTACTATGCGGCCGGCGGCAAGATCACCGGTTTCCAGAACGGCCTGGCGATTGCCGGCGACTACATGTCGGCGGCGTCCTTCCTGGGGATTTCCGCGCTGGTGTTCACCTCCGGCTACGATGGCCTGATCTACTCGATCGGCTTCCTGGTGGGCTGGCCGATCATTCTGTTCCTGATCGCCGAGCGCCTGCGTAACCTGGGCAAGTACACCTTTGCCGACGTGGCGTCCTATCGCCTGGGGCAAACCCAGATCCGCAGTCTGTCGGCCTGTGGCTCGCTGGTGGTGGTGGCGTTCTACCTGATCGCGCAAATGGTAGGGGCGGGCAAGCTGATTCAGCTGCTGTTCGGTCTGGACTACCACGTAGCGGTGATCCTCGTGGGTATCCTGATGTGCATGTATGTGCTGTTTGGCGGCATGCTGGCAACCACTTGGGTGCAAATCATCAAGGCGGTGCTGTTGCTGTCCGGTGCTTCGTTCATGGCGTTGATGGTGATGAAGCACGTCAACTTCGACTTCAACATGCTGTTTTCCGAGGCGATCAAGGTTCACCCTAAAGGTGAGGCGATCATGAGTCCCGGCGGCTTGGTGAAAGATCCGATTTCGGCATTCTCGCTGGGCCTGGCGCTGATGTTCGGTACGGCCGGCCTGCCGCACATCCTGATGCGCTTCTTCACCGTAAGCGACGCCAAGGAAGCACGTAAGAGCGTGCTGTATGCCACCGGTTTCATCGGCTACTTCTATATCCTGACGTTTATCATCGGCTTTGGCGCGATCCTGCTGGTGAGCACCAACCCGGCGTTCAAGGATGCTGCAGGTGCCTTGCTCGGCGGTAACAACATGGCGGCGGTGCACCTGGCCAACGCGGTGGGTGGCAGCATTTTCCTCGGCTTCATCTCGGCCGTGGCGTTTGCCACCATCCTGGCAGTGGTTGCCGGTTTGACCCTGGCCGGTGCTTCGGCGGTGTCCCATGACCTGTACGCCAGTGTGATCAAGAAGGGCAAGGCCAACGAGAAAGATGAGATTCGCGTGTCGAAGATCACCACCGTGGCGTTGGGCGTGTTGGCGATCGGCCTGGGTATCCTGTTCGAAAGCCAGAACATCGCGTTCATGGTCGGCCTGGCGTTCTCGATTGCTGCCAGCTGTAACTTCCCGGTGCTGCTGCTTTCCATGTACTGGAAAAACCTCACCACCCGTGGCGCCATGATTGGCGGCTGGCTGGGCTTGATCAGTGCCGTCGGCCTGATGATCCTTGGCCCGACCATCTGGGTGTCGATCCTGCACCATGAAAAAGCGATCTTCCCTTACGAGTACCCGGCGCTGTTCTCGATGATCATTGCGTTCGTCGGCATCTGGTTCTTCTCCATCACTGACAAGTCGGCGGCGGCAGAAAAAGAGCGTGCGCTGTACTTCCCGCAGTTTGTGCGTTCGCAGACTGGCTTGGGGGCAAGCGGAGCGGTTAATCACTAATATTTGTAACGGTTACAAAAAAATGCCCCGGTCGTGAGATCGGGGCATTTTTTTGCTTTTATTGGTAACGGATTTCACAAAACAGTTTCTCAACGCTTGCATCAATAAAGTGCCTCTACGCCGATCGTTCCCATGCTCTGCGTGGGAATACAGCCATGGACGCTCTGCGTCCCGGTTGGCGCTGGCCTCCGGTCTTGCGCTCAATTCCTGCACAAATAAAAACGGCCTCCTTGTGAAAGGAGGCCGTTTTTAAGACCAAATAGTTAGATGCTTACTTGCGATCTTCCAGTTTGGTGATATCACGCGACTCGTAGCCGGTGTACAGCTGGCGCGGACGGCCAATCTTGTACGGGCTGGAGAGCATTTCTTTCCAGTGCGAGATCCAGCCGACAGTACGTGCCAAGGCGAAGATCACGGTGAACATGCTGGTTGGAATGCCGATCGCCTTGAGGATGATCCCCGAGTAGAAGTCGACGTTCGGGTACAGCGAGCGTTCGATGAAGTAAGGGTCGGTCAGGGCGATCTCTTCCAGGCGCATGGCCAGTTCGAGTTGCGGATCGTTCTTGATGCCCAGCTCCTTCAACACTTCGTCGCAGGTCTGTTTCATCACGGTGGCACGCGGGTCACGGTTCTTGTAGACGCGGTGACCGAAGCCCATCAGTTTGAACGGATCTTCCTTGTCCTTGGCCTTGGCGATGAACTTGTCGATGTTGGACACATCGCCGATTTCATCGAGCATGGTCAGCACGGCTTCGTTCGCACCGCCGTGGGCAGGGCCCCACAATGCGGCAATGCCGGCGGCGATACAGGCGAACGGGTTGGCACCCGAAGAACCCGCCAGACGTACGGTGGAGGTGGAGGCGTTTTGCTCGTGGTCGGCGTGGAGGATGAAAATCTTGTCCATCGCCTTGGCCAGCACCGGGCTGATCGGTTTGATCTCGCACGGGGTGTTGAACATCATGTGCAGGAAGTTTTCCGCGTACGTCAGGTCGTTGCGCGGGTACATCATGGGTTGACCCATGGAGTACTTGTAAACCATTGCGGCCAGGGTTGGCATCTTGGCAACCAGGCGGATCGCGGAAATTTCGCGATGCTGCGGGTTATTGATGTCCAGGGAGTCGTGATAGAAGGCCGACAGGGCGCCGACTACACCGCACATGACGGCCATCGGGTGGGCGTCGCGACGGAAGCCGTTGAAGAAGGTCTTCAACTGCTCGTGAACCATGGTGTGGTTCTTCACGGTGCTGACGAACTGGGCTTTCTGCTCAGCTGTTGGCAATTCGCCATTTAGCAGCAGGTAGCAGGTTTCCAGGTAGTCCGACTGTTCAGCAAGCTGTTCGATCGGGTAGCCGCGGTGCAGCAAAATACCATTGTCACCATCGATATAGGTGATCTTCGACTCGCAAGAGGCGGTCGACATGAAGCCTGGGTCGAATGTGAAACGGCCCGTGGCCGTCAGGCCCCGTACGTCGATAACATCGGGACCAACGGTGCCGGTTAAAATGGGCAGCTCGACGGGGGCTGCGCCCTCGATGATCAACTGCGCTTTTTTGTCAGCCATGTGGCCTCCTATTTATGCTTCAAATCATCAGACAGACCCCCCACGCAGGGCCCGCACCACTATATTGATATAAATCCAGATGTCAATTTGCCTAAAGTCTTGCTCCAGAAGGCTTTAACCATACTTTTTCGTCGAAATTGACTGCCATTTACGCCTTTTATACCGCCAGCGCAATCCGCTATTAGGGTGAGGAGTGCGCGTTGTCATTAGTAACCTAACTGTCTATACTCGGCCACCGACCGCCAAGGGCTTTTGGGCTTGCTTTCATTGGGGGTCGCACTCCCTGGGTGGTGCTTACCTGACCAGTGCACTCCCCAACAACTTTGCCCTGATTGTTAGGGGCTCTTCAGTGTGAAAAAAAGCCGTGAATAGCCAACGACCTGTAAACCTAGACCTAAGGACCATCAAACTCCCCATCACCGGCGTTACGTCGTTCCTGCACCGTGTTTCCGGCATCATCCTGTTCCTGGGCTTGGGCATCATGCTTTATGCATTGAGCAAATCCCTGGGTTCCGAGGAAGGATACGCCGAGGTGAAGGCATGCTTGACCAGCCCGCTGGCCAAGTTCGTAGCATGGGGCCTCCTGTCCGCTCTGCTGTATCACCTGGTAGCCGGTGTGCGCCACTTGATCATGGATGCGGGTATCGGTGAGACGCTGGAAGGCGGCCGCCTGGGCTCGAAAATCATCATCGCCATTTCCGTGGTGCTGATCGTTCTGGCAGGAGTTTGGATATGGTAACCAGCGTTACGAACCTTTCGCGTTCGGGCCTCTATGACTGGATGGCACAGCGTGTGTCTGCGGTCGTTCTCGCGGCTTATTTCATTTTCCTGATCGGATACCTCGTCGCAAACCCGGGCATCGGCTATGAGCAATGGCATGGCCTGTTTTCCCACAATGCGATGCGAATCTTCAGTCTGCTGGCCCTTGTAGCCCTGGGCGCTCACGCCTGGGTCGGCATGTGGACCATCGCGACCGACTACCTGACGCCGATGGCGCTGGGCAAGTCCGCGACTGCAGTACGTTTTCTCTTCCAGGCAGTCTGCGGCGTTGCGATGTTCGCGTACTTCGTCTGGGGTGTGCAGATTCTTTGGGGTATCTGATTCATGGCTAACATTCCAACTATTTCCTTCGACGCCATCATTATTGGTGGCGGCGGTGCCGGCATGCGCGCAGCGCTGCAGCTGGCTCAGGGCGGTCACAAGACTGCCGTGATCACCAAGGTGTTCCCGACCCGTTCCCACACTGTGTCGGCCCAGGGTGGCATCACCTGCGCCATCGCCTCCGCCGACCCGAACGATGACTGGCGCTGGCACATGTACGATACCGTCAAGGGTTCCGACTACATCGGTGACCAGGACGCTATCGAGTACATGTGTCAGGAAGGCCCGGCCGCCGTGTTCGAGCTGGACCACATGGGTCTGCCGTTCTCGCGTACCGAGCAAGGTCGTATCTACCAGCGTCCATTCGGCGGCCAGTCGAAGGATTACGGTAAAGGCGGGCAGGCTGCCCGTACGTGCGCCGCTTCCGACCGTACCGGTCACGCGCTGTTGCATACCCTTTATCAGGGCAACCTGAAAGCCGGTACCACGTTCCTGAACGAGTACTACGCCGTTGACCTGGTGAAGAACGCCGACGGCGCCTTCGTCGGTGTGATCGCCATCTGCATCGAAACCGGTGAAACCACCTACATCCGTGCCAAGGCTACTGTGCTGGCAACCGGCGGTGCAGGTCGTATCTACGCGTCGACCACCAATGCCCTGATCAACACCGGTGACGGCGTCGGCATGGCCCTGCGTGCTGGCGTGCCGGTACAAGACATTGAAATGTGGCAGTTCCACCCGACCGGCATCGCCGGCGCCGGTGTACTGGTTACAGAAGGTTGCCGTGGTGAAGGTGGTTACCTGATCAACAAGCACGGCGAGCGTTTCATGGAGCGTTATGCTCCGAACGCCAAAGACCTTGCAGGTCGTGACGTTGTGGCCCGTTCGATGGTTAAGGAAATCATCGCCGGTAACGGCTGTGGCCCGAACGGCGACCACGTACTGCTGAAACTCGATCACCTCGGTGAAGAAGTCCTGCACAGCCGCCTGCCAGGTATCTGCGAATTGTCCAAGACTTTTGCGCACGTTGACCCGGTAGTTGCTCCGGTTCCGGTTGTTCCGACTTGCCACTATATGATGGGCGGCGTGCCGACCAACATTCATGGCCAGGCGATCACCCAGAACGCCGAAGGCGTGGACGAGATCATCCACGGTCTGTTCGCCGTAGGCGAAGTGGCTTGCGTATCGGTACACGGTGCCAACCGTCTGGGCGGCAACTCGCTGCTCGACCTGGTGGTATTCGGTCGTGCTGCCGGCCTGCACCTGGAAAAAGCCCTGACCGACGGCATCGAATACGATGACGCCACCGACGCCAACATCGAGGCCGCCCTGGCGCGCCTGAACGCTCTGAACGAGCGTACCGATGGCGAAGACGTGGCTACCCTGCGTCGCGAGCTGCAAAGCTGCATGCAGAACTACTTCGGTGTATTCCGTACCGGCGAATACATGCAGAAGGGTATTGCCCAGCTGGCCGACCTGCGCACGCGCATCGCCAACGTCAAGATCAACGATAAGAGCCAGGCGTTCAACACGGCTCGTATCGAAGCCCTTGAGCTGCAAAACCTGCTGGAAGTGGCCGAAGCCACTGCGATCGCCGCCGAGGTTCGTAAAGAATCCCGTGGTGCCCACGCCCGTGAAGACTTTGAAGATCGCGACGACGAAAACTGGTTGTGCCACACCCTGTACTTCCCGGGTGACAAGCGCGTGACCAAGCGTGCCGTGAACTTCTCGCCGAAGACGGTGCCGACGTTTGAACCGAAGATTCGGACTTACTAAGGGTGGCTGCCATGTTGAAAGTCAGTGTTTACCGCTACAACCCTGATCAGGACGCCGCGCCGTTCATGCAGGAATTTCAGGTCGATACCGGTGGTAAAGACCTGATGGTGCTGGATGTACTGGCACTGATCAAAGAGCAGGACGAAGGTTTCTCCTATCGTCGCTCTTGCCGTGAGGGCGTTTGTGGCTCCGACGGCATGAACATCAACGGCAAAAACGGCCTGGCGTGCATCACGCCGCTGTCGGCTGTTGTTAAAGGTAACAAGCTGATCGTTCGTCCTCTGCCAGGTTTGCCGGTTATCCGTGACCTGGTGGTCGATATGAGCATCTTCTACAAGCAATACGAGAAAGTTAAGCCGTTCCTGCAGAACGACACGCCGGCTCCGGCCATCGAACGTCTGCAGTCCCCTGAAGAGCGTGAAAAGCTCGACGGTCTGTACGAGTGCATCCTGTGCGCTTGCTGCTCGACCTCGTGCCCGTCCTTCTGGTGGAACCCGGACAAGTTCCTGGGTCCAGCTGCCCTGCTGCAAGCGTACCGCTTCCTGGCAGACAGCCGTGACACCAAGACGTCCGAGCGTCTGGCTTCACTGGATGACCCGTTCAGCGTATTCCGCTGCCGCGGGATCATGAACTGCGTCAACGTATGTCCCAAAGGCCTGAACCCGACTAAGGCCATTGGTCACATCCGTAACATGCTGCTGCAAAGCGGCGTGTAAGCGACGTTGTAGCAAAGCAGGACCGTTGTGCCCGTAAATGCTACGGCGCAGGCTTCAACCGGCGCCGTAGTTTTAACTTGAGCAGCGACTTACAAAGCCGCAGCTCTTATTTTGAAGAAATGAGACAAGCAGGGGCATTCGGGTTGGTACCCGAACTATCAGCGTGATCCTAAGTGGCTTGTTTTGGTCGCTGCACTTGGCCTTTTGCAAGCAAACTCGGTGTTTTCGCCGGTGGTGTCCCCAAATCGAGGGTGACCAAGCATGCAAGAAAGCGTGATGCAGCGCATGTGGAACAGCGGCTATCTTTCAGGTGGTAACGCTGCCTATGTGGAAGAGCTTTATGAGCTCTACCTGCACGACCCTAACGCTGTGCCAGAAGAATGGCGCACCAAATTTCAGACGTTGTCTTCAGACGGCAACGCTGCCACCGATGTATCGCACGCAACAATTCGCGATCAATTTGTGCTGCTGGCAAAGAACCAGCGCCGCGCCCAACCGGTTTCCGCCGGTAGCGTGAGCAGCGAGCATGAGAAGAAGCAAGTTGAAGTATTGCGACTGATCCAGGCTTACCGGATGCGTGGCCACCAGGCGGCCCAGCTTGACCCGCTGGGGCTCTGGAAGCGTCCTGCACCTGCTGACCTGTCGATCAATCATTACGGCTTGACCAATGCCGATCTTGATACGACCTTCCGTGCCGGCGACCTGTTCATCGGCAAAGAGGAAGCGAGCCTACGCGAAATTCACGAAGCGTTGCAGCAGACATATTGCCGCACCATCGGCGCTGAGTTTACGCACATCACCGATTCCGAGCAGCGCCACTGGTTCCAGCATCGCCTGGAAGGTGTGCGTGGCCGTCCGGTTTTGTCCGCCGACGTGCGCAGCCACTTGCTGGAGCGCGTGACCGCGGCCGAAGGTCTCGAGAAATACCTGGGTACCAAATACCCGGGCACCAAGCGTTTCGGCCTGGAAGGCGGCGAAAGCCTGATTCCAATGCTCGACGAGTTGATCCAGCGTTCCGGTTCCTACGGCACCAAGGAAATCGTGATCGGCATGGCTCACCGTGGTCGCCTGAACGTGTTGGTCAACACCTTCGGCAAGAACCCGCGTGAACTGTTCGACGAGTTCGAAGGCAAGAAGAAGGTCGAACTGGGTTCCGGTGACGTCAAGTATCACCAGGGCTTCTCGTCCAACGTAATGACTACCGGCGGTGAAGTTCACCTGGCCATGGCCTTCAACCCGTCCCACCTGGAAATCGTTTCTCCGGTGGTCGAGGGTTCGGTGCGTGCTCGCCAGGATCGTCGTAACGATTCCACCGGTGAGAAAGTCCTGCCGATTTCCATCCACGGTGACGCGGCGTTCGCCGGTCAAGGCGTGGTCCTGGAAACGTTCCAGATGTCGCAGACTCGCGGCTTCAAGACCGGCGGTACGGTTCACATCGTCATCAACAACCAAGTCGGTTTCACCATCAGCAACCCGCTGGACGCGCGCTCTACCGAGTACGCGACCGACGTTGCCAAGATGATCCAGGCGCCGATCCTCCATGTGAATGGTGATGATCCGGAAGCCGTGTTGTTCGTGACCCAGCTCGCCATCGACTACCGCATGCAGTTCAAGCGTGACGTGGTCATCGACCTGGTTTGCTACCGCCGTCGCGGTCACAACGAAGCGGATGAGCCGAGCGGCACCCAGCCGTTGATGTACCAGCAGATCACCAAGCAGCGCACCACCCGTGAACTGTACGCCGACAGCCTGATTACGGCCGGCGTGGTTGACGATGCGCGTGTTCAGGCGAAAGTCGACGAATACCGCAACGCGCTGGACAACGGCCTGCATGTAGTGAAAAGCCTGGTTAAAGAACCGAACAAAGAGCTGTTCGTGGACTGGCGCCCGTACCTGGGCCACGCCTGGACGGCGCGTCACGACACCTCGTTCGACCTCAAGACCCTGCAGGAACTGTCCGCCAAGCTGCTGGAAATTCCAGATGGCTTCGTGGTGCAGCGCCAGGTTGCGAAGATCTACGAAGACCGTCAGAAGATGCAAGCCGGCGGCCTGCCGATCAACTGGGGTTACGCCGAAACCATGGCGTACGCGACCCTGGCGTTCGAAGGTCACCCGATCCGCATGACCGGCCAGGACATCGGCCGTGGTACGTTCTCGCACCGTCACGCGGTACTGCACAACCAGAAAGACGCGACCACCTACGTACCGCTGCAACACCTGTACGAAGGCCAGCCACGTTTCGACCTGTACGACTCGTTCCTGTCCGAAGAAGCCGTACTGGCGTTCGAATACGGCTACTCCACCACCACGCCAAATGCGCTGGTGATCTGGGAAGCCCAGTTCGGCGACTTCGCCAACGGTGCCCAGGTGGTTATCGACCAGTTCATCACCAGCGGTGAGCACAAGTGGGGCCGTCTGTGCGGTCTGACCATGTTGCTGCCACACGGTTATGAAGGTCAGGGTCCGGAGCACTCCTCGGCCCGTCTGGAGCGTTACCTGCAGCTGTGCGCCGAGCACAACATCCAGGTGTGCGTGCCGACTACCCCGGCCCAGATCTACCACTTGCTGCGTCGTCAGGTGATCCGCCCGCTGCGCAAGCCGCTGGTAGTGCTGACCCCGAAATCGCTGTTGCGTCACAAATTGGCCATCTCGACCCTGGAAGATCTGGCCGACGGTTCGTTCCAGACCGTGATTCCAGAAATCGACACCCTGGACGCTGCCAAGGTCACTCGCCTGGTCCTGTGCAGCGGCAAGGTTTACTACGACTTGCTGGAAAAACGCCGTGCCGAAGGCCGCGAAGACATCGCCATCGTGCGTATCGAGCAGCTTTACCCGTTCCCGGAAGACGACCTGATGGAGGCCATCGCGCCTTACACCAACCTCACCCACGCGGTGTGGTGCCAGGAAGAACCGATGAACCAGGGCGCGTGGTACAGCAGCCAGCATCATTTGCGTCGCAGTATCGGTAACCACAAAACAGGCCTGGGCCTGGAGTACGCCGGTCGTGATGCTTCTGCTGCACCTGCGTGTGGTTATGCGTCGATGCACGCCGAGCAGCAGGAAAAACTGCTGCAAGATGCTTTCACTGTTTAACGCCTTCGCGCTGACTGAAACCGAATTTTAAGGACCCACAGATAATGGCTATCGAAATCAAAGCCCCGTCATTCCCGGAATCGGTTGCCGATGGCACCGTTGCCACCTGGCACAAGAAACCAGGCGACGCTGTAAAGCGTGACGACCTGATCGTCGACATCGAGACCGACAAAGTCGTTCTGGAAGTGTTGGCCGAAGCTGACGGCGTGCTGGGCGCGATCGTGGCTGAAGAGGGCGCTACCGTCCTGTCGAACCAGATCCTGGGCTCGATCGAAGCGGGCGGCGCTGCTGCTCCTGCTCCGGCCGCCGCTGCTGCTCCAGCTGCCGCACCTGCCGCTGCCGCTCCGGCTGCAGGTGGTGAAGACCCGATCGCTGCACCGGCTGCGCGTCAGCTGGCTGAAGAAAACGGCATCAACCTGGCGTCCCTCAAGGGCACCGGCAAAGACGGCCGCGTAACCAAGGAAGACGTGGTTGCTGCTGTCGAAGCCAAGAAAAACGCTCCGGCTGCTGCACCGGCCAAGGCTGCAGCACCTGCTGCCGCTGCGCCTGTGTTCGCTGCTGGCGACCGCACCGAGAAGCGCGTACCGATGACCCGCGTGCGTGCCACCGTGGCCAAGCGTCTGGTTGAAGCACAGTCGAACATGGCGATGCTGACCACCTTCAACGAAGTCGACATGACTGAAGTCATGGCCCTGCGTTCGAAGTACAAGGATCTGTTCGAGAAGTCCCACAATGGCGTGCGCCTGGGCTTCATGTCGTTCTTCGTGAAAGCGGCCACCGAAGCGCTGAAACGCTTCCCGGCAGTCAACGCTTCCATCGACGGCAGCGACATCGTTTACCACGGCTATGCAGACGTCGGCGTTGCCGTGTCCAGCGACCGTGGCCTGGTAGTACCGGTCCTGCGTAACGCCGAGCTGATGAGCCTGGCTGAAATCGAAGGCGGCATCGCCGGCTTCGGCAAGAAAGCCCGTGACGGCAAGCTGACCATCGACGAGATGACCGGCGGTACCTTCACCATCACCAACGGTGGTACCTTCGGTTCGATGATGTCGACCCCGATCGTCAACCCGCCGCAAGCTGCGATCCTGGGCATGCACAACATCATCCAGCGTCCGATGGCCATCAACGGCCAAGTCGTGATCCGCCCGATGATGTACCTGGCGCTGTCGTACGATCACCGCCTGATCGATGGTAAAGAAGCCGTGACTTTCCTGGTAACCATCAAGAACCTGCTGGAAGACCCGGCTCGTCTGCTGCTGGATATCTGATAGAAGCAGCTGCAAGTTGCGAGCTACAAGCTGTAGGAACAAGCAGCTTGGCTTGCAACGTGTGGCTAGAAGCTTGTCGCAAATAGAGGATCTATTTTCATGACACAGAAATTTGACGTTGTAGTGATTGGTGCAGGTCCTGGCGGCTACGTTGCCGCCATCAAGGCCGCACAACTGGGCCTCTCGACTGCTTGCATTGAAAAATACACCGACAAGGAAGGCAAACTGGCGCTGGGCGGTACTTGCCTGAACGTTGGTTGCATTCCTTCCAAGGCGCTGCTGGACAGCTCCTGGAAATTCCACGAAGCCCAAGACGGTTTCGCGATCCACGGCATCAACCATGCTGGCGTGACCATGGACGTGCCAGCAATGGTCGGCCGTAAAGCCAACATCGTTAAAGGCCTGACTTCCGGCGTTGCCACCTTGTTCAAGGCCAACGGCGTGACTTCCCTGCAAGGCCACGGCAAGCTGCTGGCCGGCAAGAAAGTTGAAATCACCAAGCCGGACGGCTCGGTTGAAGTCATCGAAGCCGAAAACGTGATCCTGGCACCAGGTTCGCGTCCAATCGACATTCCGCCTGCTCCTGTTGACCAGAACGTGATCGTTGATTCGACCGGCGCCTTGGAATTCCAAGCGGTTCCCAAGCGTCTGGGCGTGATCGGCGCTGGCGTAATCGGCCTGGAACTGGGTTCGGTATGGTCGCGCCTGGGTTCTGAAGTGACTGTGCTGGAAGCCCTGGACACGTTCCTGCTGGCTGCCGACACTGCAGTGTCCAAAGAAGCGCTGAAAACCCTGACCAAGCAAGGTCTGGATATCAAGCTGGGCGCCCGTGTTACCGGTTCCAAGGTCAACGGCGAAGAAGTCGTTGTGACCTACACCGATAAACAAGGCGAGCAGACCATCACCTTCGACAAGCTGATCGTAGCCGTGGGTCGCCGTCCAGTGACCACCGACCTGCTGGCTTCCGACAGCGGCGTGAACATCGACGAGCGTGGTTTCATCCACGTTGACGATCATTGCGCTACTACCGTGCCAGGCGTGTATGCCATCGGCGACGTGGTTCGCGGCATGATGCTGGCGCACAAGGCTTCCGAAGAAGGCATCATGGTTGTCGAGCGCATCAAGGGTCATAAAACCCAGATGAACTACGACCTGATCCCATCGGTTATCTACACCCACCCGGAAATTGCATGGGTCGGCAAGAACGAACAGCAGTTGAAAGCTGAAGGCGTTGAAGTTAACGTCGGCACCTTCCCGTTTGCCGCTTCTGGCCGTGCCATGGCAGCTAACGACACCGGTGGTTTTGTCAAAGTCATCGCTGATGCCAAGACTGACCGCGTATTGGGCGTCCACGTGATTGGCCCGAGCGCTGCAGAACTGGTTCAGCAGGGCGCGATCGGTATGGAATTCGGCACCAGTGCCGAAGACCTGGGCATGATGGTCTTCTCCCATCCGACCCTGTCCGAAGCGTTGCACGAAGCAGCGTTGGCAGTGAATGGCGGCGCCATCCACATCGCCAACCGCAAGAAGCGCTAAGCGAGATAATAAGAAACCACGGCGGAGTTGCCCGTCGTGAGCCTTGCGCGCAAGACTCACCGCGGAATATCCGCTGGACGCAGCCTTGCACAGTTTTACGGGTCTTAAGCCTCGCAAATTGTGCAAGCAGCAGTCACAGGTGGTGCGGCACTCATAATGAGCGCAGCGCCGAATGCGCAGTACCTAACGAAGACGGTAAAAAGCATGAATCTTCACGAGTATCAGGGTAAGCAGCTGTTCGCTGAATACGGCCTGCCAGTATCCAAGGGTTACGCAGTAGACACCCCGGAAGCAGCAGCAGAAGCTTGCGACAAAATCGGTGGTACCGAATGGGTTGTCAAAGCCCAGGTCCACGCCGGTGGTCGCGGTAAAGCGGGCGGCGTCAAGCTGGTTCGCAGCAAAGAAGACGCCAAGGCCTTCGCACAGCAGTGGCTGGGCAAGCGTCTGGTGACTTACCAGACTGATGCCAATGGCCAACCAGTCACCAAGATCCTGGTTGAATCGTGCACTGATATCGCTAAAGAGCTGTACCTGGGCGCTGTCGTTGACCGTTCGAGCCGTCGCATCGTGTTCATGGCTTCCACCGAAGGTGGCGTGGACATTGAGAAGATCGCCGAAGAAACCCCAGAAAAAATTCTGAAAGCCACTATCGATCCACTGGTTGGCGCTCAGCCATTCCAGGGTCGCGAGCTGGCTTTCCAGCTGGGCCTGGAAGGCAAGCAAGTTGCCCAGTTCGCCAAGATCTTCGTAGGTCTGGCCAAACTGTTCCAGGATCACGATCTGGCCCTGCTGGAAGTGAACCCGCTGGTGATCAAGGCTGACGGCGATCTGCACTGCCTCGACGCCAAGATCAACATCGACGCCAACGCCATGTACCGTCAGCCTAAGCTGAAGACTTTCCACGATCCGTCGCAAGACGATCCGCGCGAAGCGCACGCTGCCAAGTTCGAACTGAACTACGTAGCCCTGGAAGGTAACATCGGTTGCATGGTCAACGGTGCTGGCCTGGCCATGGGTACCATGGACATCGTCAACCTGCATGGCGGCAAACCAGCCAACTTCCTCGACGTGGGCGGCGGTGCTACCAAAGAACGCGTTACCGAAGCGTTCAAGATCATCCTGTCCGACTCCAACGTCGCAGCAGTATTGGTCAACATCTTCGGCGGCATCGTTCGTTGCGACATGATTGCCGAAGGCATCATCGGTGCAGTGAAAGAAGTTGGCGTTAAAATCCCGGTTGTTGTTCGCCTTGAAGGTAACAACGCTGAACTGGGCGCTAAAGTACTGGCAGAAAGCGGTTTGAACATCATCGCGGCTACCAGCCTGACCGACGCTGCTCAACAAGTTGTCAAAGCTGCGGAGGGCAAATAATGAGCGTCCTGATCAATAAAGACACCAAAGTTATCTGCCAGGGTATTACCGGTTCGCAAGGTAGTTTCCACACCCAGCAAGCCATCGAATACGGCACCAAGATGGTTGGTGGTGTTACTCCTGGTAAAGGCGGTACCGAGCACCTGGGCCTGCCAGTGTTCAACACCGTGAAAGACGCTGTAGCTGCCACTGGCGCCACCGCCAGTGTGATCTACGTTCCAGCTCCTTTCTGCAAAGACTCGATCCTGGAAGCGGCATTCGGCGGCATCAAGCTGATCGTTTGCATCACCGAAGGCATTCCTACCCTGGACATGCTGGACGCTAAAGTTAAGTGCGACGAGCTGGGCGTAGTCCTGATCGGCCCTAACTGCCCAGGCGTGATCACCCCAGGCGAATGCAAGATCGGCATCATGCCAGGTCACATTCACTTGCCAGGTAAAGTCGGTATCGTTTCGCGTTCCGGCACCCTGACCTACGAAGCTGTCAAGCAGACTACTGACGCCGGTTTCGGTCAGTCGACTTGCGTCGGCATCGGCGGTGACCCGATCCCAGGTTCGAACTTCATCGACATCCTGAAACTGTTCCAGGAAGACCCGAAGACCGAAGCGATCGTGATGATCGGTGAGATCGGCGGTTCGGCTGAAGAAGAAGCGGCTGCCTACATCAAGGCACACGTGACCAAGCCGGTTGTTTCCTACATCGCTGGTGTGACTGCCCCTGCAGGCAAGCGCATGGGCCATGCTGGCGCAATCATCTCTGGCGGCAAGGGCACAGCAGACGAGAAGTTTGCTGCCCTGGAAGACGCAGGCGTTAAAACCGTGCGTTCGCTGGCAGACATCGGCAAGGCTTTGTCCGAGCTGACCGGTTGGGCTGTCAAGTAAGCCTCGCGCTTAGCTGACGCTTCACCACACAAAGGCCACCTTCGGGTGGCCTTTGTGCATTCTGGATTTGCCCATTTTTTGGCAGATTTACTCGGTCAAGTGTGGGAGCTGGCTTGCCTGCGATAGCAGTGTGTCAGCCAACACATTTGGCACAGACAGATCGCTATCGCAGGCAAGCCAGCTCCCACAGGGACGGCACTGCCAAATTAAGTATGAAAACGCGACATTTGGATGTCGCTTATCGGACAGTCCGCCCCGCAACAGTGCGTTTGTCGGCTTATTTCTGTACTCTAGCCGCCTCTTTATGCGTCCGCCTCCCAAAAGGAAGCCGCGCGCTAGACCGGTCGGTCCCCATCAGGGCCGGCAGCAGTTCCCTCATCCACAGGGAATCCCTCTCTAAATTCCGATTCAGTAGTGTGGTATTTCCTGAAATGAAAGTGTTGAAAAGCCAGGACATCCTGGCGTTAGGCTTTATGACTTTTGCCCTGTTCGTGGGCGCCGGCAACATCATCTTCCCGCCTATCGTTGGTTTGCAGTCCGGGCCTCACGTCTGGATGGCAGCGCTGGGCTTCCTGATCACCGCAGTTGGCTTGCCGGTGGTCACCGTGATCGCGCTGGCCAAGGTCGGCGGCGGCATGGACGCATTGAGCAGTCCGATCGGCAAGATCGCCGGTGGCCTGCTGGCGGCGGCGGCGTACCTGGCGGTAGGCCCGCTGTTCGCCACCCCGCGCACCGCGACCGTTTCGTTTGAAGTGGGCCTGGCGCCGCTGACCGGCGAAAGCCCGCTCGCGCTGTTCCTCTACAGCTCGGTGTACTTCCTGCTGGTGTTCTTCATTTCCCTGTACCCAGGGCGTCTGCTGGACACGGTAGGGCGTTTTCTCGCACCGTTGAAGATCATCGCCCTGGCCGTGATGGGCATCGCTGCGTTTGCCTTGCCGGCCGGTGATGTGGGTGTTGCCACCCCGGAATACGTCGCTGCACCGTTCTCCCAGGGCTTTATCAATGGCTACTTGACCATGGATACCCTCGGCGCGCTGGTGTTCGGTATCGTCATCGTCAACGCGATTCGTTCCCGTGGTGTTGAGTCGCCAAAGCTGATCACTCGCTATGCGATCATCGCCGGGCTGATTGCCGGCGTGGGCCTGGCGCTGGTGTACATCAGCCTGTTCCGCCTGGGTTCGGGCAGCCACGCGGTGGCGGCCGGTGCCAGCAATGGCGCGGCAGTGCTGCACGCCTACGTGCAACACACCTTCGGCTCCCTGGGCAGCGGCTTCCTCGCGGTGTTGATCTCCCTGGCGTGCTTGGTCACCGCCGTGGGCCTGACCTGTGCTTGCGCCGAGTACTTCAGCAAAGTGCTGCCATTGTCTTACAAGACGCTGGTGGTGATCCTGGCGCTGTTCTCGCTGTTCGTGTCCAACCTGGGCCTGACCAAGCTGATTGCCTTCTCGATCCCGGTGCTCACCGCGATCTACCCGCCGTGCATCGTGCTGGTGGCCCTGAGCTTCTGCAAAGACTTCTGGCAGGAGCAGGGCCGTATTGTTGGCCCGGTGATGCTGGTGTCGTTCATCTTTGGTTGCATCGACGCGCTTAAAGGCGCTGGCTTGGCCGATTGGATGCCTGCACAGTTGGCGCACCTGCCGCTGAGTGAGCAAGGTTTGGCCTGGCTGGTGCCATCGGTGATTACGCTGGGGGTGGCGGTAGTGGTTGACCGGATGCTCGGCAAGCGTAGCGAAGCCATCGCCTGACTCAAGGTTTCACGCTGTACTGAAATGCCCCGTATCAATCGATACGGGGCATTTTTTATGCCTGCAAGACCACAACGCTCTAAAGTTGGAGTTCGGTCAATGTGGGAGCTGGCTTGCCTGCGATGGCGTCGGTTCAGTCACTGCTGTGTCGCCTGATCCACCGCCATCGCAGGCAAGCCAGCTCCCACATTTTTAACCGTGTTTGTCTTTAATCATCGTATACAAGGCCCTGCATGTCGTTCATCGAAACCAATCAAATCCACCTGCTGGCCGCCTTCTGGTTTGCCCTGTGCTGGGGGGGCTACACCCGCTATGCCAGTTGGAAAGCCCGAGACACCGCCTGCCTGGCCAGCGTGCTGCACCTGTATCGCGAAGACTGGATGCGCCGTATGCTGCTGCGCGATAACCGGATTGCCGACGCCAGTGTGATCGGCAACCTGGAGCGCAATGCCTCGTTCTTCGCCTCCAGCACGTTGATTATTCTCGCCGGTATTCTCACCGTGCTGGGCGCATCCGAGCGTGCGGTATCGTTGCTGGCGGACATCCCCATGGTGCAGCAGGCGTCACAGGGTATGTCGGAAATCAAGCTGCTGTGCCTGGCGCTGGTGTTCGTCTACGCGTTCTTCACCTTCAGCTGGTGCATGCGTCAATACAACTTTGCCGCCGTGCTGGTGGGCTCGGCGCCGATGATCGGTGAGCGGCAGGTGTCGGAGCAGGAGCGCAAGGCATTTGCCCTGCGGGCGGCGCGGGTGATTTCGATGGCGGCCAACCAGTTCAACTTTGGCCTGCGTTCGTATTACTTCGGCATGACCATGCTGGCCTGGTTTGTCAGCCCCTGGTTGTTCATGTTGATGAGCAGCGGTGTGGTACTGGTGCTGTATCGCCGCGAGTTTCATTCCGACGTACTGCAGGTGATGGTTTATACGCCGACCGATATGCCGGTAGCCGAGCCGGCTAAAGAAACCGTGTCTTGATGAGTGGCACCCAGGGTTAATCAAATTCTATAAATCGCAGGCAAAGTAAAGCCCGCTATGTAAGCGGGCTTTCTTTTTGCAGCAAATGCCAGGCTATTAGTTCTTGGCAGGTTCTGCAGGTGCAGCTTCTTTCGCGGCGGCTTCGTTCGATTCAGCCTGAGCTTTGGCAGCATCGGCGTTTTCTTTCGCAGCGTCGTTCACTTTATCCTGTGCTTTCGCCATGTCCTTCTGAGCTTGCTCAGAATGCGCGGCGGCATCTTGGGCTTTGTCTTCGGATTTCTTATCGCAGGCAGCGAGACCGAGGGCAGCGGCCAACATCATGGAAATAGCTAAAGTCTTGCGCATGGGGTGTTTCTCCTTATTGAAGATATCTACTGGCCTTTCGAGCTTGGACGGCCAGCATTAGTTCCTTTTGTTTCAAAGATATATAAAACACCGCTGCCAAGGAACTTTTAGTCCTGTCCCGGCTACTGCGCAAACCCACACTAATAAGAGTCTGCACACATGACCGAAAATCCCTTGTTAGAGCGTGCCACACGCTTTGTTTTGGCCCTGCGCCATTGCCAGGTGCTGGGCATCATCGTGCATGCCGCCAGCGAGGAAGGCATGACGCTGGCCCTGCCTTACGGCCCGCATATCGTCGGTGACCCTCAGACCGGCGTGATTCACGGCGGCGCGCTGACCTCACTGATGGACACCGCCTGCGGCATGGCCACGCTGTGCGTGCTGCCGGAGTTCGAGGTGTGCCCGACCCTGGATTTGCGCGTCGACTATATGCATCCCGCCGAGCCGCACAAGCCGGTGTATGGCTTTGCACAATGCTACCGGGTGACCACCGACGTGATCTTTACTCGTGGCTTTGCCTACCAGGATGATCCTCAGCAACCCATCGCCCATGTGGTGGGCACCTTCATGCGCATGGGCAAGCGCCTCAAAGGCACGCAAGGACTCGGCAATTCGATCAAGGGAGACCAGGCATGACGCATCGATTCAAGACCCGCCTCGAACAGGCCCATGAGCGCGGCGACTATGAGGCGTTGCTCAACCTGGTGCCCTACGCCAAGCTGATCGGCATCGAATGCTCAAGGTTGGGGGATGAGCTGCTGTTTCGCTTGCCGGCCAACAAGGACAATATTGGTAACCCGATATTGCCAGCGCTGCACGGCGGTGTGATCGCAGGTTTTATGGAGCTGTCGGCAGCGTTACATTTGCTGGTATTTACCGGTGCGCCAGGTTTGCCGAAAATCATCGATTTTTCCCTGGATTACCTGCGTGCCGGGCAGTTTCGCGACACTTACGCCAAATGCCAGGTGTGGCGCCAAGGCCGCCGGGTGGCGAATGTGGCGATCACCGCCTGGCAAAGCACCGCCGCTGAGCCGATTGCCACCGCTCGCGCACATTTCAAAATTGAGGAATTGGTGCGCCCTTGAAATCCTGGTCTTAGCCCCCAACTTTGATGACAACCCGCCGCCAACCCTTTCGGGCGCGGCCACTGCCATCCAATTGGAGTTTGATGACCATGAGTGTGGAAACTCAAAAGGAAACCCTGGGCTTCCAGACCGAGGTGAAGCAACTGCTGCACCTCATGATCCATTCGCTGTATTCCAACAAGGAAATCTTCCTTCGCGAATTGATCTCGAACGCCTCTGACGCTGTCGACAAATTACGTTTCGAAGCCCTCTCCAAGCCTGAGTTGCTGGAAGGTGGCGCCGAACTGAAAATCCGTGTGAGCTTCGACAAGGACGCCAAGACCGTCACCCTCGAAGACAACGGCATCGGCATGAGCCGCGAAGACGCGATTACCCATCTGGGTACCATCGCCAAATCCGGCACCGCAGACTTCATGAAGAACCTGTCGGGCGACCAGAAGAAAGATTCGCACCTGATCGGCCAGTTCGGCGTGGGCTTCTATTCGGCCTTCATCGTCGCCGACAAGGTTGAAGTATTCAGCCGCCGCGCCGGCCTTGACGCCAGCGAAGGCGTGCACTGGGCCTCCAAAGGTGAGGGCGAGTTCGAAATCGCCACTGTCGACAAGGCTGACCGTGGCACGCGTATCGTGCTGCACCTCAAAGCCGCTGAAGATGAATTCGCCGACGGCTACCGCCTGCGCAATATCATCAAGAAATACTCCGACCACATCGCTTTGCCGATCGAACTGCCGAAAGAACAAGTGGCTGTCGAGGGCGAAGAGAAACCTGCCCAGGAATGGGAAGTGGTCAACCGTGCCAGCGCCTTGTGGACCCGCCCTCGTACCGAAGTCAAAGACGAGGAGTACCAAGAGTTCTATAAGCACATCGCTCACGACTACGAGAACCCGCTGAGCTGGAGCCACAACAAGGTCGAAGGCAAGCTGGAATACAGCTCGCTGCTTTATGTACCGGCCCGTGCCCCATTCGATCTGTACCAGCGTGAGGCGCCAAAAGGCCTGAAACTGTACGTGCAGCGCGTGTTCGTGATGGACCAGGCGGAATCGTTCCTGCCGCTGTACCTGCGCTTCATCAAAGGTGTGGTCGACTCCAACGACCTGTCGCTGAACGTGTCGCGCGAAATTCTGCAGAAAGACCCGATCATCGACTCCATGAAGTCGGCTCTGACCAAGCGCGTGCTCGACATGCTGGAAAAGCTGGCGAAGAACGAGCCTGAGCAATACAAGGGCTTCTGGAAAAACTTCGGCCAGGTCATGAAAGAAGGCCCGGCAGAAGATTTCGCCAACAAGGAAAAAATCGCCGGCCTGCTGCGTTTTGCCTCGACTCAGGGTGACGACGGCGAGCAGATCGTGTCGTTGGCCGAGTACCTGGCACGCGCCAAGGAAGGTCAGGACAAGATCTACTACCTGACCGGCGAAACCTACGCCCAGGTCAAGAACAGCCCGCACCTGGAAGTCTTCCGCAAGAAAGGCATCGAAGTGCTGCTGTTGACCGACCGTATCGACGAGTGGCTGATGAGCTACCTCAGCGAGTTCGACGGCAAGACCTTCGTCGACGTGGCCCGTGGTGACCTGGACCTGGGTAACCTGGACTCCGAAGAAGAGAAGAAGGAAGCCGAAGAAGTCGCCAAGGCCAAAGAAGGCCTGGTTGAGCGGATCAAGACTGCCTTGGGCGATGCCGTCAGCGAAGTGCGGGTTTCCCACCGTCTGACCGACTCTCCGGCGATTCTGGCCATCGGTGAGCAGGACCTGGGCATGCAGATGCGTCAGATCCTCGAAGCCAGCGGGCAGAAAGTGCCGGATTCCAAGCCGATCTTCGAATTCAACCCGGCTCACCCGCTGATCGAGAAACTCGATGGCGAGCAGAGTGAGGAGCGTTTTGGCGACCTGTCGCACATCCTCTTCGACCAGGCAGCCCTGGCTGCCGGTGACAGCCTTAAAGATCCGGCCGCGTATGTGCGCCGCCTGAACAAGCTGTTGGTTGAACTGTCGGTTTAACACCGTTGTAGAAAAACCCGCTTCGGCGGGTTTTTTCGTTCTAACGCACCTCAACTGGAGTAAATGATGAGCCAAGTCACTGTACGTTCCGTGGTCTATCAGATTGATGGCCAGTCTTATGAAAGCCGCCTGGCGTTCGATGCCAGCCACAAAGGCCCGCTGCCGGGCCTGCTGATGGCGCCGAACTGGATGGGGGTGAGTGCGGGTGCCGAGGAAATCGCCAAGAGCGTGGCCAGCAAAGGCTACGTGGTACTGATCGCCGACCTGTACGGGCAAACCGTGCGCCCGACGAATGGCGATGAAGCCGGCGCTGCGATGATGCCGTTGAAGAACGATAACCCGGCGCTGCTCAAGCGCATGCAGGCGGCCTTTGAGCAACTGCAAAGCCAGACCGAAGCGGCCGTTGATACCTCGAAGCTGGCGACCTTCGGTTTCTGCTTTGGTGGTTTCTGCTCGCTGGAGCTGGCACGCACCGGTGCGCCGTTGAAGGCTGCGGTGTCGTTCCACGGCACGATCGACACACAAAACCCGGCAGGTGCCAAGCACGTCAAGGGTTCGGTGCTGGTGCTGCACGGCGCGTCCGATCCGTTGGTGCCGAAAGAGCAACTGCCGGCGTTTGAGCAAGAAATGAACGCCGCCGGTGTGGATTGGCAACTGCTGAGCTACGGCGGCGCGGTGCATTCCTTTACTGACCCGCACGCCAATGTGCCGGGCAAGATGATGTACGACGCGAAGACGGCCAAGCGTGCGTTCCAGTCGATGCATAACTTGCTGGATGAAGTGTTCAAGGGCTAAAGCTTTAGCGCCTGTTCCGGCCTCATCGCAGGCAAGCCAGCTCCCACACTTTGAACTGTGAAAACAGTCGACAGGTGGGAGCTGGCTTGCCTGCGATAGCTATCTGACAGGCAACTCGATTCTTTCTGACTCACCCGGCACCGTCGGCCAATCCCCGGCCGCCCAGCGCTGCCTGGCCTGTTCAATCACCGCCGGATCGCTCGCGACAAAATTCCAATTGATCCGGCGTGGCCCATCCAGCGGCGCGCCGCCGAACACCACCACGTGGCAATCGCTTTCGGCAAACAAGGTCATTTCCTGCCCGCTCGGCAATACCACCAGGCTATGCGCCTCCACTGCCTCACCGTCCAACTGCACCTCGCCGTCCAGCACATACACCGCGCGCTCCTCATGCTCATCCGGGATCAGCAGCGTCGTGGCCGTGTGCATCTGCACCTCGGCATATAGCGTAGGCGACAGCACCGGCACCGGCGATTTAAGGCAGAAACCCGCGCCTGCGATCAGGCGAATCTGCACGCCCAGGTTATCGCTCACCGGCAGGCTTGCCGCCGGGTGATGGCTGTAGTGGCCCGGCCCGGTTTCATGGTCCTTGGGCGAGGCCAGCCACACCTGCAGGCCGTGCAAGCTGAAACCACTGGCCTTGAGGGCTTCGGGCGTGCGCTCGACGTGGGCAATTGCGCTGCCGGCGGTCATCCAGCTGACGTCGCCGGCTTGCACTACCTGGTCCGAGCCCAGGCTGTCCTTGTGTTGCAGGGCGCCTTCGAACAGGTAGGTGAGGGTGGACAGCCCGATATGCGGGTGCTGGCGGATATTCATGCCGGTGCCGGGTGCATAGCGGGTCGACAACATATGGTCGAAAAACACAAAAGGCCCGACGCTGCGGCATTCGCGTGACGGCAGCGGTCGCAGGATCGGCTGGCCTTCGACGTCTTCGGCGCGCGGGCGGATCACGGTAAGGGTGGTCATGGGGCGTCCCTGTCTGAGCGGGTTAGGTGCTACTGAGCATAACCCGCTCGACGGGAGGTTGGGGCTACTGGCTGAAAGCGCCTTCGGACAGTTTGGTTTCGATGGTGACGTCGGCAGTGGTCATCAGCTTGTGTACCGGGCACTTATCGGCGACGCGATGCAGCTCATCGCGCTGCTCATCGCTGAGTACGCCCTTGAGCGTCAGCTTGACGTTGAGCTTGTACTTGCCTTTTTGCTCCTCTGAGCTGTCGTGGGTAACTTCCACGGTGACGCCGGTGAGCGGGATGTCTTTTTTCTGCGCGTAGAGCTTGACGGTCAGCGCCTTGCACGAGGCCAGGGCGGCGTCGAAATAATCGTGGGGCGAGGGCGCCGAATCATCACCGCCCAGGCTCTTGGGCAGGTCGGTGAACAGTTCGTGGTTGTTGATGTTCACGCTGTGGCGAAAGTTGTCGTGGTTAAGCGTATTGACGGTAACAGGCATGGCAAACCTCACGAGGGCAGTAAAAGGTCATGCAGTTATAGAGCATGCCGGCACTTCAGTGTTCCGTGTTTTTTCCAATGGCTGCCCGCGCGATTGCCAAGCGCGTTGATATCGCATTTTCGTCTTACGCAAACGCGACAAAGGGCCGATACCTTTCAGGAGACCTGCTGCAGGTGGATGCAGCGCATTCGGAAGGAATCCAGGCATGAGTATCCGTAGTTTGAATATCGCCCCGCGCGCAGGCTTAGGCTTTGGCGTGCTGGCATTGATGGTGTTTGCCCTGGGCGGCTTCGCCCTGCTGCAGATGGCCAATATGCGCCAGCAGTCCGATCAGGTGGAGAACAACTGGCTGCCCAGCGTGATGGCGGTGGGGGAGATGAGCCAGGACCTGTTGCGGGTGCGTGCCCTCACCCTGCGTTTGGTGGTCAACCGTGACCCGCAGGCGTTGGCGCAGAACGAACAGAAGCTCACCGACCTGAAAAACGGCCTGCACCATGCGCAGACGCTCTACGAAGGGTTGATCGTACTGCCCGAAGAGCGTGTACTGTTTGATCGTTTCAAAAACCAGGAGCAGCAATACCTGCAACGTCAGGAGCAGGTGATGGCGTTTTCCAAGGCCAACCAGCTGGAGGATGCGATCAGGATCGTCAATGGGGAGATGAATCAACTGGCCGATGAGATGGCCGCGACCCTGCACGACCTGGTCGCCTTGAACAAGGCCAGTGCCAACCAGGCCGCGAACCTCGCGCAGAGCGTATTCACCCAATCGCGCACATGGGTGGTTGGCATGATAGTGCTCACAGCATTGATCACCATTGGCCTGGCGGTATGGCTGACCCGCAGCATCGTGCTGCCGTTGGCGCAGTCGCTGAAGGTTGCCCAGGGCGTGGCAGGCGGCGACCTCACTGGTGAGATCAACGTAACCGGCAACGATGAACCCGCGCGCTTGCAGCAGGCGCTCAAGGGCATGCAGGAGAACCTGCGCGACACCATTCGACGGATTGCCGAGTCTTCGAACCAATTGGCCTCGGCTTCTGAAGAACTCAGTTGTGTGACTGAAGATGCGACCCGTGGTTTGCACCAGCAGAACCAGGAAATTGAACAGGCGGCCACGGCGGTCAACCAGATGACCGCGGCGGTGGAGGAGGTGGCGAGCAATGCGGTGGCCACGTCACAGGCGTCCCGTGAGTCTGACCGCATTGCCCAGCGTGGGCGCGAGCAGGTGCATCAGACCGTGGTGTCGATTGAAGCGCTGGCCGATGACGTCACATCCAACGCGACCCAGGTTGAGGACTTGGCGCAGAAGGTCTATGGCATCAGCAAGGTGTTGGATGTGATTCGCTCGATTGCCGAGCAGACCAACTTGCTGGCGCTGAATGCCGCGATCGAAGCGGCGCGCGCGGGCGATGCCGGACGTGGGTTTGCGGTGGTGGCCGATGAAGTGCGGGCACTGGCCCATCGCACGCAGCAGTCGACTCAGGAAATAGAATTGATGATAAGCGGGATTCAGCAAGGCACCGATCAAGCTGTCAGTTCGATGCAGCAGAGCAATACGCGGGCGCGCTCTACGTTGGATATCGCCAAGTCGGCGGGCACGGCGTTGGAGGAGATTGCGTCGGCCTTTACCTTGATCAACGAGCGCAACCTGGTGATTGCGAGTGCCTCGGAGCAGCAGGCAGCGGTGGCGCGGGAGGTGGATCGCAATTTGATGAATATTCGCGACCTGGCGCATCAGACGTCGACGGGCGCTAACCAGACCAGTGCGGCGAGCCAGGAGTTGTCGCGGTTGGCGGTGGACCTGAATACCATGGTGGCGCGGTTTTCGGTGTAGGGCTTGGGACCGAGGTGACGCTATCGCAGGCAAGCCAGCTCCCACATGTTGAATGGCGAACACCGCCATATGTGGGAGCTGGCTTGCCTGCGATGAAGGCGACTCGGTCTCATTCCATTGCCCACAAAAAAGCCCCGAACCAGTCGGGGCTTTTCCAGGTGATCAACCTGCGGGGCTTACTTGCCCTGCCAGCGTTTCAGTACCAGGGTGGCGTTGGTGCCACCGAAGCCGAAGCTGTTGCTCATCACGGTGTCGATTTTTGCGTTTTCAACGGTCTTGGTCAGGATCGGCATATCGGCGACGACCGGGTCGATCTCGTCGATGTTGGCCGAGCCGGCCATGAAGTTGCCTTCCATCATCAGCAGGCAGTAGATCGCTTCGTGAACGCCGGCGGCGCCCAGGGAGTGACCCGACAGGCTCTTGGTGGAGCTGATGGCCGGAGCCTTGTCACCGAATACCGCACGCACGCCTTCCATTTCCTTGGCATCGCCGACCGGAGTCGAAGTGCCGTGGGTGTTCAGGTAGTCGATTGGGGTGTCCACGGTGGACATGGCCATCTGCATGCAACGAATGGCACCTTCGCCGCTCGGCGCAACCATGTCGTAACCGTCGGAAGTAGCGCCGTAGCCGACGATTTCCGCGTAGATTTTTGCACCACGGGCCAGAGCGTGTTCCAGCTCCTCGACCACCACCATGCCGCCACCGCCGGCGATGACGAAGCCGTCACGCTTGGCGTCGTAGGCGCGGGAGGCCTTTTCCGGGGTTTCGTTGTACTGGGTGGACAGCGCGCCCATGGCGTCGAACAGGAACGACTGGCTCCAATGTTCTTCTTCGCCGCCGCCAGCGAAAACGATGTCCTGCTTGCCCAGCTGGATCTGCTCGACCGCAGTACCGATGCAATGAGCACTGGTGGCGCAGGCAGAGGAGATCGAGTAGTTCACACCCTTGATCTGGAACGGGGTGGCCAGACAGGCCGAAACAGTGCTGCCCATGGTCCGCGTTACGCGGTACGGGCCAACGCGTTTCACGCCTTTTTCGCGCAGGATGTCCAGCGCTTCCATCTGGTTGAGGGTCGATGCGCCGCCGGAGCCGGCGATCAGGCCGGTGCGTACGTTCGAAACCTGGTCTTCGCTCAGGCCGGAATCGGCAATGGCGTCTTTCATGGCCAGGTAAGCGTAAGCGGCAGCGTGGCCGACGAAGCGATAGATCTTGCGATCAATCAGTTCTTCGAGGGGCAGGTCAATGGAGCCGGAAACCTGGCTACGCAGACCCATTTCGGCATATTCCGGGTTGAAGCGGATGCCAGGGCGACTTGCACGCAGGTTAGCGGTGACGGTCTCTTTGTCATTGCCCAGGCAAGAAACAATGCCCAGACCAGTGATAACGACGCGGCGCATGCGGATAACCCTTAAAAGTTGTCAGTGGAAGTGAATACGCCGACCCGAAGGCCTTCGGCAGTATAGATCTCGCGACCGTCGACAGTCACCGAACCGTCGGCGATAGCGAGGTTCAGCTTGCCCTTGAGGACGCGCTTGATTTGAATGTTGTAGGTGACTTTCTTGGCAGTCGGCAGGACCTGGCCAAAGAACTTCACTTCGCCCGAACCCAGGGCGCGGCCGCGACCTGGCAGGCCTTGCCAGCCCAGGTAGAAACCGACCAGTTGCCACATGGCATCAAGGCCCAGGCAGCCCGGCATCACAGGGTCGCCTTCGAAATGGCAGGCGAAGAACCACAGGTCAGGGGTGATATCCAGCTCGGCGACCAATTCACCTTTGCCGTACTTGCCACCCTCTTCGCTGATATGGGTGATGCGATCCACCATCAGCATGTTCGGGGCGGGCAGTTGCGCGTTACCTGGGCCGAACAGCTCACCGCGACTGCAGCGCAGCAGGTCTTCCCGAGTAAAGGCGTTTTGTTTGGTCATGCGAGCTCCTCAATAATCCCATGCGGCAGGGCAGGGTAAATCTTCCCGGACCGAATGAAGCGTTCATGCCTCATACCGGCAGCCTACACATAGACTATTGCGTTGTAGTGAAAGTCACAGCGTCAAGGTACTCAATGTACACTTGTTCACTGAAATTTTAAACCGAGCCTGTTTATCGGCCCGTTTGGGTGCCTAAGACTGCCGCACTTTCGTCTCTCGCGCCAGTCGCAGTTGGTTGATGGCGCGGCGCTATTGCACCCAGCGCTGCAGTATTTGCTGCAAATCCGTGCGTTTGAACGGCTTGGCCAGGTAATCGTTCATTCCGGCTGCCAGACAGGCTTCGCGATCGCCCTGCAAGGCGTTGGCCGTCAACGCGATAATCGGCAGGTCGGCGCAGCCGGGCAGTTGGCGAATCCGCCGGGTGGCTTCGTAGCCGTCGATCAGCGGCAGGCGGCAATCCATCAGGATCGCGGTAAAAATCAGGCTCTCGGCGCTGCGGATTGCCTCGGCGCCATCGGTGGCCAGGCTCACTTCAAAGCCCAGGCTGCGCAACATGGCCTCGACCACGGTGCGGTTGACCGGGTTGTCTTCCACCAGCAACACATGGCGGCCATCACCCGCGCTGGCCTTGCCCTCGGCGTCCAGGGCGATCGCCGGCAAGCTGTGCTGGTCGATGGCCAGTGGAATTTCCAGGGTAAATACCGAGCCACGGCCTTCCTGGCTTTGCGCGCGCAACGTGCCGCCCATTCGTTCGGCCAGCGTGCGAGCAATAGGCAGGCCCAGGCCGGTGCCGCCGTAACGTCTGGAAATGGAACTGTCAGCCTGCTGGAACGCATCGAACATCAGCTCCAGGCGTTCAGCGGAAATCCCGATGCCGCTGTCGCGCACCGTGCAGGTGAACCACACCAGTTCATGGTCGAGAGTTTGCCAATGGGGCTCGACGGTGACGCTGCCGTGCTCGGTGAATTTGAGCGCGTTACCGATCAGGTTCACCAGGATTTGGCGGATACGCGTCGGGTCACCCCTCACGCGCAACGCGTCCATGCCCAGCGGAATCGGTAATTCCAGGCTCAACCCACGCTGCTGTGCGCTGTGCTGGAAGGCCTGGGCGCAACTGTTGATCAGGTCCGCCAGGTTGAAGGCGATATGTTCCAGCTCCAGCGCGGCGCGTTCGATACGTGAGAAGTCGAGGATGTCGTTGATGACTTTAAGCAGGTGCTCGGTGGACTCCGAGGCCAGCGCCGCGTACTCGGTCTGCTCCTCGGTCATCTCGGTGGTTTCCAGCAGTTGCAGCATACCCAGCACGCCGTTCATGGGCGTGCGCAACTCGTGGCTCATCATCGCCAGGAAGTCCGACTTGGCGTTGTTGGCCCGTTCGGCTTCTTCGCGGGTCTGGATCAACTGGGCCATGGCCTGGTGCTGTTCGCGGCTGGCCTGGTTAAGGCCTTCGGCGAGGTTGTTGATGTGCCGCGACAAGTCGCCCAGCTCCGAATCATCGACAATCGGCAGCGGTGTCTTGTAGTCGCCTTGCTGGATGGCTTTTACCGCGTGGCCCATGGCGCTGATCGGCTGCGACAGGCTCGCGGCCAGGCGTCGCGCGAGCAGGAAGGTAAACAGCAGGGCGAACAGTGCGAGGATGCCGGCCTTGAACAGAATCTCCTGCTGGCGCTGGCTGAAGGCGTCGTTGGACATGCCGACGATCACCCGGCCCAGGTAATCGGCACGCGGCGCCTTGGGTTCGTTGAGGTTGTCCTGGAAAAAGTCATTGCCCAGCTGGATATGCTGTAAGCGGATGGGCGCCTGGAACACTTTCACCGACAGCGAACGGTCGTGTTTTTCCGAAGGTTGTTCGACGTACACCAGGATGTTCTCAGTGCTGTCCTGAATCTCCAGGAAGCGCACATGCGGGGTGGCCAGCGTGGCACGCAGCAGGCTTTCGAGCACATCGTTGTTGCCGGAAATCACCCCGTACTCCGTGGCCGGGGCCAGTTGGTTGGCGATCAACTGGCCGGTGTGGTCGAGTTCCTGGCGCAGGTCCTGGATACGCACGAAGGTAAAGAAGCTGATCAACAGCAAGGTCAGCAACAGCGCCGGGCCCAGGGTGATGAGCTGGGTGCGGGTGTTGATGTCCCAACGACGGCGCAAGGTCATGGGCGTTTTTCTCCTTCGGCCAGGCGGGCGGCGACGGCGGTTTCGTCCACCTGTTCGATCCCCAGTGAGCGCGCGACCTGCGGGTTACCCACGACTTTGAAGTGTTGCGGGTACAGGCTGCGTGGCCAGTTGGCTGGCGGATGATCCAGCAGCCGGTCGAGCACCGCCAGCCAGTCGGCCTGGTCGCTGTAGGTGCTGGCCAGGCTGCCGGCCTTGACGAACCCGGCGTTGGGCCCCACCAGCGGCAGTTGCTGGGCGTAGCTGCTGAGCAACAGGTTCTTCACGGTTTTCGGGTTGTACAACTGCGGGTCGTCGAGGCCGAGCAGCACGTCACTGTTCTTGAGCAGGTTTTGCAACGGGCGGCTGTCGTTAATGTTGTCCCAGCGTTGCGCCACGATTTCCAGGCCCATGGGCGCTGCATACTCGCGCAACTCCGGCAGCAGGAACTCACTGTCGCTGCCATAGAGCACACCGATGCGTTGGGCCTGCGGCAGGATGTTGGCGATCAGCTTGAGTTGGCGTGCCAGCGGCGGGTCGCTCCACAACAGGCTGATTTTTGCCGGGTGGGTGGTGCCCAGGCGCTGGCGTGCCTGTAGGCGGCTGATGCGCAACACCAGTGTCGGCGGGCCCTGGTCATCCTGCAGGCGCCAGTCGAGGCCGGGCAGGTCCAGCAGGATCAGGCGCGTACCGGGCGACAACTGGCTCGGCGCGGGCAAGTCTTTGAGCGGGACAAAGCTCACCTGGTCTTCGGGGCGTTGCTGGGCGAGGGCCTGGGTAAATGCCTGAACGCCGGCACCGTCTTCGGCGGCGGTCAACAGGATATCGGCGCTCCACGCCGGCGCGGTCAGTAACAGGCACACCAGCAGCAAGGCGCGGCGCCAGAGCCGAGAGATAAAGATGGGGGTCATCCGTGACTGAGCGCCCATGTCAGAATTCCAGCTCCGCGCTGAAATACAGGACATGGCGACTGTCGTAGTTGTTATCGGCCCAGGTGGTGGGCTGGTTATCGAGGCGTTGTTGCAACATGCCGGCCAGCTCCACATTGGCTTTGCCCAGGGCAATGCGCTTGGCCACCCGCAGGTCGACCCGTTCGAAGCGATATTGGTTGAGCGCATCGTCGCCGTAGTAGAACAGCGCACTGGACCAGCCGTGGCCCCACTCGCGCAGCCAACCGGCCGAGCCGCTGTTGCGCGCGGTCTGCGCCTTGTCCAGCGGGTTGCTGGAAGCGGCGTCGACGTAAGCATAGGTCAGGCGCAGACGGTCGGTATTGCTCATGCGCCAGTCGAACTGCGATTCGGCGCCGGTGAACCGTGCGCTGTTGGCGTTGCTGGCAATGTATTGGTTGTTGCGCAGCGGCGAGCTGATCATCTCGGTGATTTCGTCGTAGAACAGTTTCACGTCGACATTCAACCCGAAATCGGCAAAGAAGCCGTTGTAGCCCAGCTCTCGTGAACGCATCAACTCTTTATCGAGGTTGCCGGGGCCTCGCGTTACCACAAAATATTGCCCGGCGTTCTGCCCGTAGGTCGGGGAGCTCAAATTGGTGACGCGGTAACTCCAGTTGACGTTGTTCTCGAACATGTCCGGCGAGCGAATCGCCTCGGAGTACACCGCCCGCAAGCCGTGGCGCGGGTTGATCAGGTAGTTGACCGCCACCCGTGGCGTCAGCGAGTTGCCGCTCAGGTGGGTGTCTTCGTACATGGCGCCGCCTTGCAGCAGCCAGTGTTCGCTGGCGCGCCATTCCAGGTGGCCGAACAAGCGCCAGGTGGTGTCGTCTAGGGTGCCGTTGAAGTAGGTGTCGGAGTCGGCGCGGTCGTAACGGTAGTTCATGCCGCTGACCAGGCGCAGGCTATCGGACAGGCTCAGGGTGTCCTGAATCTCCAGGTCGTAGCGGCTTTCGCGGGTGCTTTGGTCGATGTCGCCGCACACGCTTTGGTTCGCGCCGTTGCGCCACTGGTCGAGTACCTGGTTGCCCAGCGTTTGTTCGGCGGCACTGCCGGGTGGTGCAACGCCCTGGCTGTAGGTGTCCATGTGCCGCGCCAACCGTTCGGCATAGTTGGGGTTCAACTGCCACAACTGCGTCAGTTCCGGGCTGAACGAGACCTTGGCGTCACAGGCTTTCCAGACCTGCTGGCGGTCCCATTGCTGGGCCGAGCCTTGAATGTACAGGCTGTGTTCGGGGTTGAAGTCGAAGTTCCAGCGCAACGACCCGGCATAGTCCTTGGCGACGGCATCGGAATTGGTGCCGCCTTCGGTAATCCCGGCGAACACCGGCAGGTAGGTATAAGGACGCTGGTTGGTGCCTTCCTTGGCGTCAAATTGCCAATCGAGACTCTGCTGAGCATTCAGGGTCTGGCTCACCGCCAGGCTGAAGCGGTTGAGGCGGCGGCCGTCACGACGGTCGGCACCGACGGCGTCGCTGTCAAAGCCATCGTCCTGCTGGCCGGAAAAGGACAGGCGCAAGTCACCGGTTTCCCAGCCCACACCCTGGCTGGCGTAATAGTCGTTGATGCCGCGTTGGCCACGGATGACTTTAATCCGCGAGCCGTGGCTGTTGGCCGGTGAGCGCGTGAGGATATTGACCACCGCCATCAGTGCGTTGGCGCCGTAGCTGACGGTGTTGGGGCCACGGAACACCTCGATGCGCTCGATATCTTCCATGGCCACCGGGATGTCGCTCCAGTCCACGGTGGCCAGGCCCGCGCGGTACACCGAGCGCCCGTCGATCAACACCTGCATGCGTCGCGCGTCGCTGGCGCTGGTGCCGTGGTAGTTCACCGCCGCCTGGTTGCCGGTGGTGTAGCCGACCATCATCCCCGGTACCAGCCGCAGCAGTTCGGCGATGTCGCGTGCGCCGCTGGCCTTGATCAGCTCGCTGTCGATCACCGTCATGCTGCCGGGCACGGCCGCGGCCGATTGCTTGAGGCGTGTGGCGGTCAACACTTGCGGCAGTGGCTGGCTGTCGAGAAACAGGTCATCCGCCAGCGCAGGTGTGCTGCACAGCAACATCAGCAACAGAGATGAGCGAGGAGGATGGCCCAGATACACGGTGCAGCCTTGATAATTACGGATAGCCGCCCATGTTAACTGAGGTGGGGCCATTTGCCAGTCGTGGGACTTGCAATTACTTCACACAAGTGTGGCATTTTCCGACAAGCGCACGAATTGACGCGGGGGCTGGCCGCAAGCGGGTCGCCCCGTATAATGCCGCCATCGCCATGTAAGGATTAACGGATTGCATATGACTGAACAGCGCCCTATTGCGGTCCTGGGAGGCGGAAGTTTTGGTACCGCCGTGGCTAACCTGCTGGCTGAGAACGGCCACGCGGTGCGCCAGTGGATGCGTGATCCCGAGCAGGCCGAGGCCATCCGCGTGCATCGGGAAAACCCCCGTTACCTTAAAGGCATCAAGATTCATCCGGCGGTGGAGCCGGTCACCGACCTGTTGGCCACGCTGACTGACTGTGACCTGTGCTTTGTCGCGCTGCCTTCCAGCGCCTTGCGCTCGGTGTTGGCGCCCCACGCTGAACGCCTGGCCGGCAAGCTGCTGGTCAGCCTGACCAAAGGCATTGAGGCGCAGACCTTCAAGCTGATGAGCGAAATCCTCGCCGAGATCGCCCCGCAGGCGCGCATCGGCGTGCTGTCCGGGCCGAACCTGGCACGGGAAGTCGCCGAGCACGCGCTGACCGCCACGGTGGTGGCCAGTGAAGACGAAGCACTGTGCGAACGTGTGCAGGCCGTGCTGCATGGCCGTACCTTCCGCGTCTACGCCAGTGGCGACCGCTTCGGCGTCGAGCTGGGCGGGGCGCTGAAAAACGTCTACGCGATCATCGCCGGCATGGCCGTGGCGCTGGGCATGGGCGAGAACACCAAAAGCATGCTGATCACCCGCGCGTTGGCGGAGATGACCCGCTTTGCCGTGAACCAGGGCGCCAACCCGATGACCTTCCTCGGGCTGGCAGGCGTAGGTGACTTGATCGTCACCTGCTCGTCGCCCAAAAGCCGCAACTACCAGGTCGGGTTCGCCCTCGGCCAGGGCCTGAGCCTGGAAGACGCGGTCACGCGCCTGGGCGAAGTCGCCGAAGGCGTCAACACCCTCAAGGTGTTGAAGGCCAAGGCCCAGGAAGTCGGTGTGTACATGCCGCTGGTCGCCGGCCTGCATGCGATCCTGTTTGAAGGGCGCACCTTGGACCAGGTGATCGAGGTGCTGATGCGCGCCGAGCCCAAGACCGACGTCGACTTCATTTCCACCAGCGGTTTCAACTGAGGAACGCGCACATGAACGATCCTAAAGACACCCCAAAATACGAGTCCATCCTGCTGCGCGTCCTGTGGATGCTGGTGTTTGCCCTGGTGTGGCAAGTGGCGCAGTTCCTGCTCGGTGCGCTGGTGGTGGTGCAGCTGATTTATCGCCTGATCTACGGCGCGCCGAACCTGGGCCTGATGAACTTTGGCGACAGCCTCAGCCAGTTCCTGGCGCAGATCGGCCGTTTCGGCAGCTTTCATACTGAACAGAAACCTTGGCCGTTTGCCGATTGGCCAACCCCACGCGCACCCGAAGGCGAAGCCGCCCACAGCGTGCCACCCGCGCCGCACCCGGCGCGTGATGAGGAGCCAAAGCTGTGAAGCTATGGATTTTGCGTCACGGTGAAGCCGAAGGGCATGCGCGCACCGACGCCGAACGCAACCTCACCGAGCACGGCCGTGGCGAAGTGTTGCGCAGTGCTGCGCACCTGATCGGCCAGCCCATCAGCGCAATTATCGCCAGCCCTTATGTGCGCGCGCAGCAGACCGCGCAGTTGGTGCGTGACGCGCTGGGGTTTGAGCCGCAGATTCGCACCGTGCCGTGGCTGACGCCCGACGGCAACCCGCTGCAAGTACTGGAAAAGCTCGACACCGATGACAACGTGCTGCTGGTCAGCCACCAACCCTTGGTGGGCAGCTTGATCAGCTTTTTGCAGCATGGTCACCAGCGCCAGCCAGAGCCGATGCACACCGCCAGCCTGGCGGAGCTGGAAGGCGATTTTCCGCTGGCGGGGCTTATGAGCCTGGTCAGTGTGAAGCATCCGTAGGAAAAGCAATCGCGACTTTGTGTGCTATATAGTCAACCAAGCAAGTGCTTGGTTGGCTATCATCGGATCACAAAGGAGCGCGTCCCATGCCTGTCGCTTTTCGTTTGCCGTTGCAGGTCTTCTTTGAACGTGAAGCGCGACACCCGCGCAAGCCTTTTCTGGTGCAACCCATCGGCGGCGGCGAGGTGCAGACGCTCACCTGGGGCGATGTCGGCCATCAGGCCCGTTGCGCCGCGCATTGGCTGCGCGCCCGGGCATTGCCCCAGGGCTCGCACGTTGCCCTGATCTCGAAAAACTGCGCGCACTGGATCATTGCCGACCTGGCGATCTGGATGGCCGGGCATGTGTCGGTGCCGTTGTACCCCAACCTCACGGCCGAGTCCGTCAACCATGTGCTCACGCATTCCGAGGCGGCGCTGGTGCTGATCGGCAAGCTGGATGACTGGCCTGCGATGGCGCCCGGCATCCCGGCCGGGTTGCCGACCATCAGCTTGCCGTTGTGCCCGGCCGGCGACTTTGATTTCAGCTGGGCAGACCTGCAAGCCAATGCGCCGATCCAGGACAACCCCGCGCCGGATGCCGCAAGCCTGGCAACCATCGTCTACACCTCCGGCACGACCGGCCTGCCCAAAGGCGTGATGCAAACCTTTGGCGCCCTTGGATTTGCGGCCACGCGCGGCACAGAGATATTTGGCTTGGGCGAGGGCGACCGGCTGCTGTCGTACTTGCCGCTGTGCCATGTGGCGGAGCGCATGTTTGTCGAGCTGGCCTCGATCTATACCGGGCAAACCGTGTTTTTCGCCGAAAACCTCGAGACTTTTCTGACCGACCTGCGCCGGGCGCGGCCCACAGCCTTGTTCGGCGTGCCGCGTATCTGGACCAAGTTCCAGATGGGCGTCTATGCCAAAATCCCGGAAAAACGCCTCGATACCCTGTTGCGTCTGCCTTTTATCGGCAAGCGCGTCGGCCACAAAGTGCTGGCCGGGCTGGGCCTGGATGCACTGCGCATCGCGCTGTCCGGCGCCGCCCCGGTGCCAGAAGCCTTGCTGCGCTGGTATCAACGCCTGGGCCTGGATGTGCTGGAGGTGTATGGCATGACCGAAAGCTGCGGCTATTCCCATGTGTGCCGCCCTGGCCAACAAACGCTGGGTTGGATCGGCCTGCCGTGCCCTGGCGTCGAAGTGCGCATCGACTTGACGGGGGAAGTGCAGGTGCGCAGTGGTGCGACCATGCTCGGCTACTTCAAGGACCCGCAGAAAACCGCCGAAACCCTCACTGACGATGGCTTCCTGCGCACGGGCGACAAGGGTGAGCAGGACGCCGATGGCCGCCTGCGCCTGACCGGGCGGCTCAAGGAGATCTTCAAGACCAGCAAGGGCAAGTACGTGGCGCCGGCGCCGATCGAAAACCGCCTGGCTGAACACGCACGCATCGAACAGGTGTGCGTAGTCGGCGATGGCTTGCTGGCGCCGATGGGCTTATGCGTATTGTCGGCTGGCAGCCAGGACCGGCAGGCACTGCGCAGCAGCCTGGAACGCTGGCTGGAACAGGTCAACGGCGCATTGGACAAGCATGAACGCTTGCGCCAACTGGTGGTGGTCAAAGACAACTGGGCGGTGGAAAACGGCTTTTTGACGCCGACCTTAAAGATAAAACGCAACGTGATCGAGTCGACTTACGGTGCACAATTTTCGGCCTGGAGCGAACGCAGTGAGCCGATTGTGTGGCAGGATTAGGACCGTAATAAAACCAATAAGGACGACTTCATGAGCTTGTGGCGCACCCAACCGAATATCGAGCAACTCAACGCCATCCAGAAAAACACCATCGGTGAACTGCTGGATATCCGTTTCGAAAGCTTCGACGACGAGTCGCTGACCGCGAGCATGGTGGTCGACCATCGCACCCACCAGCCGTACGGCCTGCTGCACGGTGGCGCGTCGGTGGTGCTGGCCGAAAGCGTCGGCTCCATGGCGGCTTACCTGTGCATTGATGCCAGCAAGTTCTATTGCGTGGGCCTTGAGGTCAACGCCAACCACTTGCGTGGTGTGCGCAGCGGGCGGGTGAGGGCGGTAGCGCGGGCGATTCATATCGGCCGTACCACTCAGGTGTGGGACATTCGCTTGACCAGCGACGATGGCAAAGCCAGCTGTGTGTCGCGCCTGACCATGGCCGTGGTGCCGTTGGGCGAGAACCCACCTGCACGATAGGCGTGGCGTGAGTGTCATCATTCCTGGCGGTTACAGTCATTGCTGTGCGGCTCAAGGCTGGTGACAATTCACTTCTGTTCCCGTAGATGGATCCTGTATGTCGCAGCACGTGTTTTTTGCCCATGCCAATGGCTTTCCTTCGGCCACTTACGGCAAGTTGTTTACCGCCCTGGCCCCGGAATACGCGGTGGCGCATTTGCCACAGCACGGTCACGACCCCAGGTTTCCAGTAGATGACAACTGGCAGAACCTGGTGGATGAGCTGATCCATCACCTGGAACAGCAACCGGAACCGGTGTGGGGCGTGGGCCACTCCTTGGGCGGCGTGCTGCACTTGCACGCGGCCATGCGCCGCCCGCAGCTGTACCGTGGTGTGGTGATGCTTGATTCGCCGGTATTGACCCGCGCTGACCGCTGGGTAATTCGCGCTGCCAAACGTTTTGGCTTTATAGACCGCCTGACCCCGGCGGGGCGCACCTTGGGCCGGCGTGAAGAATTCAGCGACCTGGCCGCCGCACGCAGCTACTTCGCCGGCAAAACGCTGTTTCGCGGCTTCGACCCGGAATGCTTTGACGCGTACCTGCAACACGGCCTGCAACAGGTGGGCGATCGCCTGCGCTTGCGCTTTGACCCGGCCACCGAAATCAGTATCTACCGAGGCGTGCCCCATACCAGCCCAGGCCAGATTCGCCAGCTGAAGGTGCCGCT
Organism: Pseudomonas sp. PA-5-4B; assembly: GCF_021606215.1. Taxonomy (NCBI): domain Bacteria; kingdom Pseudomonadati; phylum Pseudomonadota; class Gammaproteobacteria; order Pseudomonadales; family Pseudomonadaceae; genus Pseudomonas; species Pseudomonas sp. PA-5-4B. The sequence continues at coordinate 88,717 of NZ_WKDB01000011.1, forward strand.
GGCGGTGGTGCGCGGGCGTCAGAGCCGGGTGGTGATGCGTCACCATGCCAGTGGTGTCGATCGTCTGCCCATGGGTGAAATGCTCACCATGCCCGGCGGCCATATGTTCCCTCTCGAACGCCCTCAGGACACCGCGACGTTGATCAAGAACCTGTTTTCCCGCTGGCAAGCCCGTGAGCGCAGCTGCGCATGAGCAACCCCGTCGAAGAAGTGCGCCTGAGCCTGCCGCATATCGAATTGGCCGCGCATCTGTTCGGGCCTGAAGACGGCCTGCCGGTGATCGCCCTGCATGGTTGGCTGGACAACGCCAACAGCTTTGCGCGGCTGGCGCCCAAGCTTGCGGGTTTGCGCATCGTTGCGCTGGACATGGCCGGGCATGGGCACTCGGCGCATCGGCCTGCCGGGGCCGGCTATGCCTTGTGGGATTACGTGTTTGATGTGCTGCAAGTGGCTGAACAACTCGGCTGGAAACGTTTTGCATTACTTGGCCATTCCCTTGGCGCCATCGTTTCCCTGGTGTTGGCCGGAGCGCTGCCGGAACGCGTCACACACCTGGGGTTGATCGACGGCGTGATCCCGCCGACCGCCGCTGGCGAGAACGCCGCCGAGCGCCTCGGCATGGCGTTGCAGGCGCAATTGAGCCTGCAAGACAAGCGCAAACCGGTCTACAGCACCTTGGATCGAGCCGTCGAAGCGCGCATGAAAGGTGTAGTGGCGGTCAGCCGTGAAGCCGCTGAACTGCTGGCCCAGCGCGGTTTGATGCCCGTGCCGGGTGGCTATACCTGGCGCACCGATGCACGCTTGACCCTGGCGTCGCCTATGCGCATGACCGATGAACAGGCGATGGCTTTCGTGCGACGTGTGGGTTGCCCTACACAATTGGTCGTCGCGGCTGACGGCATGCTGGCGAAACATTCCGAATTGCTTTCTCAGCTACCTTTTACGGTGAACACGCTGCCGGGCGGCCATCATTTACACCTTAATGATGAGCCCGGCGCGATCCTTGTTGCAGACTGTTTCAATCGGTTTTTCTCCATGCCTTGACTTGGCGGGGTCAACTGCCGAGGCTGGGCGGATTGAAAGGGAGTCAACCATGTACGAACTCAACACCGCTGCGCACTTCGATGGCCAGGGCTCAATCATCCGATGAGCCTGCGTAAAGAATGTCTCCGTGTCTTCGGGCTGTGCTGTTTCAGCCCCTTGGTGTTCGCCGCCGATGTGCCAGGCAGCCAGGATCTGCCGACCGTGGCCCGTCAGGTCGACGCGCAAATCGTCGATTATCGCCCCGCCGAAGAAAAAGAACGCATCTACCCCATGGGCGCGATCCGCAAGATCAGCGGCCAGTTGCGCTACGAAGGCCAGGCTACGGCGCGCGGCCAAACCACTGCAATCACCTATGAGTTGCCTGCCGAGCACACCTCCAGCGCCGCATTTACCGCGACGCGCGAAGCGCTGCAGGCCAAGGGCGCGCAGCTGTTGTTCTGGTGCCAGGCGCGTGATTGCGGCGAAAGCAGCCTGTGGGCCAATGAAGTGTTCGGCAATGCCAAGCTGGTCGGCGCCGACGGCCAGCAGGAATACCTGCTGCTGCGCCTGGCCGCCCCGCAAGACAATTCGCTGGTGGCGCTATATGGCATTACGCGCGGCAACCGCCGGGCTTATCTGCATGTAGAACAACTGGACGCCGGGGCGCCGCTGGGCGACTTGCTGCCCACTTCGGCGACCTTGCTGCGCGAGCTGAAAAGCACCGGCGAGCTGGACTTTCCGGCACTCGGCAGCGCGCCTGACGCCACTTGGCTGACCTTGATTTCCCGTGGCTTGAACCTCGACGCCACCTTGCGCGTGAGCCTCACCGGGCCGACCGCCGAAGCCTGGCGCCAGGGCCTGATCGACAGCGGTGTGCGGGCTGCCCGCCTGGAAACCGGCAGCGGTGACGCTAAGGGTTTGCACCTGCATCTGATACGCTGACCGTTATCAAGGCGAACGGACCCGTGCCGTTCGCCTAAGCTCTCTTCCTACAGCCTTATTCTCGAGATACCCGATGCTCAATAACGATCGCCTACTGGTGCAAATCCTGCTGCTGGTGTTGTTTGGTGCCAGCTTCTGGGTGATGGCGCCGTTCTGGTCGGCGCTGTTCTGGGGCGCGGTGCTGGCGTTTGCCAGCTGGCCGCTGATGCGTTTGCTCACGCGCTGGCTGGGTGGCCGCGAATCCCTCGCGGCGGGCATCCTGACCCTGGGCTGGATGTTGCTGGTGGCGGTGCCGCTGGTGTGGCTGGGGTTCAACCTGGCCGACCATGTGCGCGATGCGGTCGGCCTGATCAAGGATATCCAGGTTGACGGCTTGCCCGCCGCACCTGCCTGGCTGAACTCGATCCCCTTTGTTGGCGAGCGGCTGGTGGCGACCTGGGACAGCATCGACCAACAGGGCGCGGCGCTGATGGTCAGCATCAAGCCGTACCTGGGGCAGGTGGGTAACTGGCTGCTGGCGCGCAGTGCGCAAATTGGCGGCGGTATCCTCGAGCTGACCCTGAGCCTGGTGTTCGTGTTCTTCTTTTACCGTGATGGGCCACGGCTGGCGATGTTTGCCCATCGGTTGCTGGAGCGCCTGATCGGCGAGCGCGCCGGTTACTACATCGAGTTGGTGGCCGGCACTGTGCAGCGCGTGGTCAACGGCGTGATTGGTACGGCGGCGGCCCAGGCCCTGCTGGCGCTGATCGGCTTCCTGATTGCGGGGGTGCCGGGCGCGCTGGTGCTGGGCATCGTCACCTTCCTGCTCAGCCTGATCCCTATGGGGCCGCCGCTGGTGTGGATCCCGGCCACGGCCTGGCTGGCATGGAAGGGCGACTACACCTATGCGGTGTTCCTCGGTGTATGGGGCACGTTCATCATCAGTGGCGTGGACAACGTGCTCAAGCCGTACCTGATCAGCCGAGGCGGCAACCTGCCGCTGGTGATCGTGCTGTTAGGCGTGTTTGGCGGCTTGATTGCCTTTGGCTTCATCGGCCTGTTTATCGGCCCGACCCTGTTGGCGGTGGCCTACAGCCTGCTGACGGATTGGAGCGCGACCCAGTCCCAGGAACGTCGCGAAGATAAAGCACTTTAGGCCCTCGGTAACCACATCACGGCCGTGAGGCCACCGCCTGGGGTTTCCTCCAGGCTCAGGTGGCCGCCGAGGCGTTCTACGGCTTCCTTGGAGATCGTCATGCCCAGGCCAACGCCGCCGGAGTTGCGGTTGCGTGAGCCTTCGAGGCGAAAGAACGGTTCGAACACCGCCTCGCGTTTATCCGCCGCAATCCCCGGCCCGTGGTCGATCACGCGGATCACCAGGGCGCCACGGCTGTCCGCCAACTCAATACGCGCCGTGCCGGCATACCGCAGGGCGTTGTCGATCAAGTTGTTGAGGCACGAACGCAGTGCCATCGGTTGCACCTGCAACGGTACGCACGTGCCGGAGAACTGTACGTCCGAGCCTTGGTCCTGGGCGTTTTCGCTGAGGGACTCGACCAGCGCCTGCACATCGAGCCAGTGCCGGGTCTCGCTGGTGCGTTGTTCGTGCAGGTAGCTCAAGGTGGCGTCGAGCATGCCGATCATGTCGTCCAGGTCCTGGCGCATTTGGCCTTGCAGCTTGGTGTCTTCGATCTGCTCCAGGCGCAGCTTAAGGCGTGACAGCGGCGTGCGCAGGTCATGGGAGACGGCGCCGAGCATGCGCGCGCGCTGGCTGACTTGTTCGCGGATGCGCTTTTGCATCAGGTTGAAGGTCGATGCCGCCTGGCGTGCTTCCCGTGGCCCGGATTCGTCGAGCGGTGGGCTGTCGAGGTCAAGGCTCAAGCGTTCGGCCGCTGCGCTCAGGCGCTGGATCGGCCGGCTCAGCAGTTTGGCGCCATACCAGGCGGCGATGATCAGCGAGATAAACTGGAAGGTCAGCGGCACCACGGGGCCGCCGTACCAGGGCCGGTGATGGCGGGCCAATGGCTTCATCGTGCCGTCTGGTTGCTCGACAAAGGTTTCCTGGGGCCGTGGTGGTGGCGGGCCGTAATGACGGAACCAGAAGATCGCCAGTACATGAGCGAGCACAATAGCCACCAGCAATACGCCGAACAGCCTGCCAAACAGCGTATTGAAGGTGGCGCGCATCAACCGATATCCCGGGCGTCGAACAGGTAGCCTTCGCCACGCACGGTCTTGATCAGTTGCGGTGCTTTCGGGTCATCCCCAAGCTTCTGGCGCAGGCGCGATACGAGCAGATCGATGCTGCGGTCAAAGGCTTCGATGGAGCGGCCACGGGCAGCATCGAGCAATTGTTCGCGGCTCAACACACGGCGCGGGCGCTCGATAAACACCCACAGCAAGCGAAATTCCGCGTTGGACAGCGGCACCACCAGGCCATCGTCGGCCACCAGTTGGCGCAATACGCTGTTGAGCCGCCAGTTATCGAAACGGATGTTGGCGCGCTGCTCGGTGCGGTCATCGCGCACCCGGCGCAGGATGGTCTGGATACGCGCCACCAGCTCGCGCGGTTCGAACGGCTTGGACATATAGTCATCGGCGCCCAGTTCCAGGCCGATGATGCGGTCGGTGGGTTCGCAGCGCGCCGTGAGCATCAAAATCGGGATGTCCGATTCAGTGCGCAGCCAACGGCACAGCGACAGGCCGTCTTCGCCCGGCAGCATCAGGTCGAGCACCACCACATCAAAGGTTTCGGCTTGCATGGCGGTGCGCATGGCCGTGCCGTCGGTGACGCCGGTGGCAAGAATATTGAAGCGGGCCAGGTAGTCGATCAGCAGTTCACGGATCGGCAGGTCGTCATCGACGATCAGCGCGCGGGTGTTCCACCGCTTGTCTTCGGCGATCACCGCGCTTTTTTGCTCTTCGTTTACAGAGACGGTAGGGGTATGCATAGTGCGATCATCTGCCTGGGTTGTTGCATTGAGCATAGGCGCCCGGCTCCATGGCTGGAAGTGCCGGGCGAGCGGTCATGTGCGCGAGGCTAGTCGCGGGGCGTGTTGAGGGCATGTCGGGAATGTATCAGTCTTGACACATCTTCTTAAAACACTGGGTTATGCGCGCTTGATCAGCATTTTACCGATCATCGGATCCCGCAACGGCGCCGCTTGCGCTACAATCCGCGCCGATTTCGACTTGCCTGAGAGCCCATTCCAATGTCCGTCTGCCAGACTCCTATCATCGTCGCCCTGGATTACCCCACTCGTGACGCCGCACTGAAGCTGGCTGACCAGTTGGACCCCGCGCTTTGCCGGGTCAAGGTCGGCAAGGAACTGTTCACCAGCTGCGCCGCCGAAATCGTCGGCACTCTGCGTGACAAAGGCTTCGAAGTATTCCTCGACCTGAAATTCCATGACATCCCCAATACCACAGCCATGGCGGTTAAAGCCGCCGCCGAAATGGGCGTGTGGATGGTCAATGTGCACTGCTCCGGCGGCCTGCGCATGATGAACGCCTGCCGCGAAGTGCTCGAGCAGCGCAGCGGCCCGAAACCCTTGCTGATCGGTGTGACCGTGCTCACCAGCATGGAGCGCGAAGACCTGGCCGGCATCGGCCTGGACATCGAGCCGCAGGAGCAGGTACTGCGCCTCGCAGCCTTGGCGCAGAAGGCTGGCCTGGATGGCCTGGTGTGTTCGGCGCTGGAAGCCCAGGCGCTGAAGACCGCGCACCCGTCGCTGCAACTGGTAACCCCGGGGATTCGTCCCGCGGGCAGCGCCCAGGATGACCAGCGTCGTATCCTGACGCCGCGTCAGGCGCTGGATGCCGGCTCGGACTACCTGGTGATTGGTCGCCCGATCAGCCAGGCGGCGGACCCGGCCAAGGCACTGGCCGCAGTCGTCGCCGAAATCGCCTGATGATCGTTCCCACGCTCTGCGTGGGAACGCCTCTTGTGACGCTCTGCGTCACGCTTTGGGACGCAGAGCGTCCCGGGCTGCATTCCCACGCAGAGCGTGGGAACGATCGGGTCAGCTGACTTTAAGCACCAACTTCCCAAAGTTCTCGCCGTTGAACAGCTTCATCAACGTCTCCGGGAACGTCTCCAGCCCCTCGACAATATCTTCCTTGCTCTTGAGCTTGCCCTGGGCCATCCAGCCGGCCATTTCCATGCCGGCGGCGGCAAAGTTCGCCGCGTGGTCCATCACCACAAACCCTTCCATGCGCGCACGATTGACCAGCAACGACAAATAGTTGGCCGGGCCTTTCACGGCTTCTTTATTGTTGTACTGGCTGATTGCGCCGCAGATCACCACCCGTGCCTTCAAGGCCAGGCGGCTGAGCACGGCGTCGAGAATGTCGCCGCCGACGTTATCAAAATACACATCCACGCCTTTAGGGCATTCGCGCTTGAGGGCGGCGGGCACGTCTTCGCTTTTGTAGTCGATGGCCGCGTCAAAGCCCAGTTCATCAATGAGGAACTTGCACTTGTCGGCGCCCCCGGCGATGCCCACCACGCGGCAACCCTTGAGCTTGGCAATCTGCCCGGCAATGCTACCCACTGCGCCAGCGGCGCCGGAGATCACCACGGTATCGCCAGCCTTGGGCGCGCCGGTGTCGAGCAGGGCGAAGTAGGCGGTCATGCCGGTCATGCCCAGCGCTGACAGGTAGCGCGGCAGCGGGGCCAGTTTGGGGTCGACCTTATAAAAGCCGCGCGGCTCGCCCAGGAAATAATCCTGCACACCCAGCGCGCCGTTCACATAATCACCCACGGCAAATTTCGGGTTGTTCGAGGCAATCACCTTGCCCACGCCCAGCGCTCGCATCACTTCACCGATGCCGACCGGTGGAATGTAGGATTTACCCTCGTTCATCCAGCCACGCATGGCCGGGTCCAGGGACAAGTATTCATTGCGCACCAGCACTTGCCCATCACCTGGCGTGCCCACCGGCACTTCCTGGTAGGTAAAGGTCTCCCGCGTGGCGGCGCCGACCGGGCGTTTGGCGAGCAGGAATTGGCGGTTGGTCTGGGCAGTCATGGCAGGGACTCTGTTAGAAGTGAACCCTGAGTGATAGACCTTCAGCGGCCTGGGGGCAAGGTTAAGGGTGGCTGCGAATGCCCGCCGATAGGTTGGACTGATAGTTGGCCTGGGCGTCTTATCACTGCGATTCATGCAACCCCAACCGGCCATATGATAGTGCTGACGCGCCCGCCGTCGGCTTGGCTAGACTCGGCCCACGGCTATTTCTTGCATAGGACATCCCCCATGAGCATGACGTTTTCCGGCCAGGTTGCCCTGGTGACCGGCGCCGCCGCCGGTATTGGCCGCGCCACCGCGCTGGCATTTGCCGCAGAAGGCTTGAGAGTAGTGGTAGCCGACCTGGATGTGGCGGGCGGCGAGGACACGGTTGCGTTGATTCAACAGGCGGGCGGCGAAGCGCTGTTCGTGCGTTGCAATGTCACGCTGGACGCCGACGTACAGCAATTGATGGCACAGACCATCGCCGCCTATGGGCGCCTGGACTATGCCTTCAACAACGCCGGCATCGAGATTGAGAAGGGTAAGCTGGCCGACGGCAGCCTGGATGAGTTCGATGCAATCATGGGCGTCAACGTCAAGGGCGTGTGGTTGTGCATGAAGTATCAACTGCCGCTGTTACTGGCCCAGGGCGGCGGTGCGATCGTCAACACCGCCTCGGTAGCCGGGCTGGGCGCTGCGCCGAAGATGAGCATCTATGCGGCGTCCAAGCATGCTGTGATCGGCCTGACCAAATCGGCCGCAATTGAATATGCAAAGAAGAAAATCCGCGTGAATGCGGTGTGCCCTGCGGTGATCGACACCGACATGTTCCGCCGTGCCTATGAAGCAGACCCGCGCAAAGCCGAGTTCGCCGCCGCCATGCACCCGGTTGGGCGCATCGGCAAGGTCGAGGAAATCGCCAGTGCCGTGCTGTACCTGTGCAGTGATGGGGCGGCGTTTACCACCGGGCAAGCGTTGGCGGTGGATGGTGGCGCAACGGCTATCTAGGACTCCATGCCATGCACTCTTAGAAAAGGATGGGGCTGCTGTGGGGCGTTTCCATGGCTGGCACAAGGCCTCGTCAGAATGTGTATCAGCAGGTAAATAAGTCAATAAAATCAATACTTTAATAATTTTTTGCGGCCGGCTTGAGCGAGCTTCTGTGCTTAACTGTTTGGGGTTGAATAACAGACAGTTCAAGTGAGTGGCTCATGGATTTAGGGATCGATCGACAAGCCCTTGTACCGGTGGTGCAGCAAATCGTCAGCGCGGTGGCGCAATGGATACGCAAGAGCGGCGCGAGCCCCGGCACGCGCTTGCCGTCCATCCGGCAACTGGCCCTCGACAACCTGCTCAGCCAGTCCAGCGTGATCGAGGCTTTCGAGCGAATGGTGGCCCAGGGGTTGTTGGCGTCCAGGCAAGGTTCGGGATTTGTGGTCGCCCAGCCGCCTGTTTGCCTTGAAGGCCACTGGTATGAGGGTGCAGAGCTGGGCTGGGGCGCCTATGTCGATGGCCCGTTGGGCGAGTTGAAGCTGGGTTGCGGCTGGCTGCCGGACACATGGCGTGAAAGTGATGACCTGTGCTACGCGATACGGGAAATCAGCCGCACCGACACGGCCGGTCTCTTCAACTACAGCACGCCATTGGGCCTGCCAGCATTGCGCGAGCAACTGCTCAAGCGGCTGACCCAGATAAAGGTGGGCACCTGCCTGGATCGCATCCTGACCACCCATGGTGCCGGCCATGCACAGGACCTGTTGATCCGCTCACTGCTCAAGGCTGGCGATACGGTGGTGGTCGAGACGCCGGGCTACGCCAACCTCTATCGACAATTGGAGCGCCATGGGGTCACGTTGCTGGAAGTTCCGCGCACCGTGGGCGGCCCGGACATGCCAGTGCTTGAGCAACTGCTGCTACGGCATCGTCCCAAGTGCCTGTTCATCAACTGCCTCTACCACAACCCAACCGGCACCAGCCTGTGTCGCGCCGTGGCTGAACGGTTGCTGGAGCTTTCGCGACGCGATGGCTTCCTGATCATTGAAGAAGACGTCTATGGCGACCTGCAGCACGCCAGTTGCACGCGGCTGTCGGCGTTGCCCCATGATGACCGGGTGATCTACGTATCAAGCTTTTCCAAAACCCTGAGCAGTGCCTTGCGCGTGGGCTACGTCAGTGCCGGCACAGATATCGTTGCGAAAATGGCCAGCCTCAAGACCCTGACCGGTATCGGCACTTCACGGTTTGCCGAAGCAGTGGTCGCCACATTGCTGGCCAATGGCACCTACCGCAAGTGGGTGCAACGCCTGCGCAAGCGTTTGAATGCGCAAATGGCAGCCACCCTGCAGGTGCTGGAGGATGAGGAATGGCAGGTGTTTGCCGTGCCTGCTGGCGGTATGTTTGTGTGGGCGCGGCCGGGCCTGGGCGATCATTCACGGTTGCAGGCGTGCGCGCGCAGGCTTGGTGTCCTGCTGTCTTGCGGGGCGCTGTTCACTCCCCGCGGTGAGCACAGTGACTGGCTGCGCATAAATGTGGCCTATGCTGCTGATCAGCGGGCTTTGGAGTTGTTCCGTGCCATGGGGCCTGCCAGATCGACCTCAACCATTCTGAAAACGACGAGCATGTAGCTTTTTGCCATTATTGTGACGCCAACGTCTTGTGCCAATGGCGTCTCGTTGCGAATCTCGCTGCATGGCAACCAGGCTTGCTGGCATCTGCCCGTGCAAGAGGATTCAAGTGCAATGATTTCGGCCGTGCAACGACGTTTCGCCAACCTCGGTATGGCAAAAAAGCTGGGCTTGGGCTTCTTCCTGGTGCTGCTGCTGACGGCGCTGGTGGCGGCCATTGGCGTGTGGTCGCTGCAAACCATTGGCCAGCGTTTCGAAGGCCTCAATGCCATGTCCTCGCTCAACAGCGGCTTGCTCAAGGTGCGCTTGATCGAGCAAGACTACGCGTTGCACGCCGACCCCAAAGCCGTTGATGCCTTGCATGAGAGCGTCGATGCACTGGCCGCCCTGGCGGCCACGCTCAAGGCCCAGTCCGCCGCCAATGTGCCGGTGATGGGCGACGTTGAACAGGCGTTGGCCGCGTATCGCAAGGCGTTCGATGAATTTGTCGAGTTGACCCAGACCAAGGACCTGGCTTTGGAAATGGCCAGTTGGTCCGTTTCCAGCGTGGCCAATAACCTCGATGTGCTGCAAGCCGGCCTGGCCGATGATGGCGCCTATGGCCTCAAGGAAAGCCAGGGCAAGGAGGGCGCCGAGTTTATCGAACAGGCCGGGCAGGTCAGCCAGGTGTCTCGCTTGATGCTGCAAGCCATGAACGAGGCACGGGTACGCCTGGACCAGAGCCGCAAGGCCGATGCCGACAACGCCGAACAGGGCAAGATCGAACAGGCCGACCAGGCCCTGGCGCAGGTTGAGCAGTTGAAAACCTTGGTCAAGGACGCGGGTTACCAGACCGTGCTCAATGAGGTGTCCGGGCATATTGCGGCCTTCAGCGAAAAGCTCGGTGAGTACACCGGTTTGCTGGCTCAGGAAAAAATCGTCTACAAGCAATTGCATGACCGCGCCGACCAGGTGGTCAGCCGGGTCAACCAGGCGTATGCCGCCGAAGACCAGTCGATGCAGGCGCAATTGAAGAAAAGCACGCTGCTGATCGTCGGTTCCTCGGCACTGGCGTTACTGGTGGGGCTGGTTGCAGCCTGGCTGATTACCCGCCTGATCGTGGCGCCGCTGCGCAGTGTGATCGCAGTGGCCCAGCGGATCGCCGCCGGTGACCTGAGCGGGCGGATGGAGGTCAGTCGCCGCGATGAAATTGGCCAGCTGATGCAAGCGATGCAACAGATGGGCAATGGCTTGAGCCAGATGGTCAGCGGCTTGCAGGCCGGCATAGAGCAATTGGCCAGCTCTGCGCAATCCCTCTCCAGCGTCACCGAACAAACCAATCTAGAGGTCAGCAGCCAGAAGGAGGAGACCGAACAGGTCGCCACGGCGATGAACCAGATGACCGCCACCGTGCATGACGTAGCGCGCAACGCCGAAGAGGCCGCGCAAGCGGCGCAGACCGCCGATGCCAAGGTCGACAGCGGCCAGCAGGTGGTGCGTCAGAGCCTGCAGCGTATTGAGTTGCTGGCGTCCTCCAGCACCAGTGCCAGCGCCAGCATCGACAGCCTCAGTGCCGAAATCCAGCACATCGGCACGGTGTTGGGGGTGATCAAAAGCGTGGCCGAACAAACCAACCTGTTGGCCCTTAACGCTGCCATCGAGGCCGCCCGCGCCGGCGAGCAGGGCCGAGGGTTTGCGGTGGTGGCCGATGAGGTGAGGGCGCTGGCCAAGCGTACTCAGCAATCGACCGAGGAGATCGAGCGGTTGGTGAGTACTTTGCGCAGTGCGGCGCAGTCATCGGTGCAGCAGATTCAGCAAAGCGGCGAGCTGGTGAAACTCGCCGTCAGCGATGCGCTGGAAACCGAGAGCGCGTTGGGCAGCATCGCCGCTGCCGTGTCCCTGATCCAGCAGATGAATCAGCAGATTGCCGCCGCCGCCGAGGAGCAAAGTTCGGTGGCCGAAGAGATCAATCGCAGTGTCACCAGTATCCGCGCGAGTGCCGACCAATCGGCGCTGAGCATGCAAGGCAACGCCGCCTCGAGCATTCAGCTGGCGCAGCTGGGGGCCGAACTCAAGGGCATGGTGGGGCACTTCCGCCTTTGATCAGTGAGCAAAGGCGGAGCCGTACGATCAGGCGTTGTTGGCGAGGAAGGTCAGCAGGGCTTCATTGACGAAGTCCGGGTTTTCGCGGCTGGAGATGTGCCCGGCGTCTGGAATCAGGGTCAGGCTGCAACCGATCAACTCAGCCATTTCCCTGGATTCGGCGGGTGGGCGTGGCTTGTCCTGCTCACCGCACATGATCAGGGTGGTGTCGGTGTCCAGGCGGTGCAGTTGGTCGAGGATATCGGCGCGGCTGAAGATCTGGCGGCCCAATGGCACGATGCTGTCCAGCAGGCGCTCCTTGGAGAAGGCCTGCAGTGACTGGCGGAAATCCTGGTACAGCGCCGACTCGCGGTCGATGCCTGGCCGGAAGAAGATCGGTGCGATCACATCCAGCAACGGCTCAGGGATGGCACCGGCGTCTTCGATCATCTTGAACAGCGAGAAATAATACTGACGCGTGGCCTCGGGCTCGGCGCCCAGGTAGGTGTCCATCAGCACCAGGCTGTTGATGCGCTCTGGGGCCAGTAATGCCAGGCGTGCGCCCCACATGCCGCCGACCGACAAGCCCACCAGATTGATCTGTGGGATGTCCAACTGATCCAGCAGGGCCAGGGTCTGGCGCGCCAGGTCGTCGAGGGACCGGGTTTGGGCCGGCAGCGGGCCAGATTCACCATGGCCCCAGAGCTCGGGGACGATCACGCGGTACTGTTGCGACAGCGCTTCGATTTGCGGCGCCCACATGTGGCGGTCCCACAGGTAGCTTGAGCCCAGCAGAACGACCGGGCCGGTGCCCTGGTCGACGTAGTGCAGCGGTTGTCCATCAATGACGGCGACAGGCATAGCAGGCCTCTGACTTCATGGAGTTAGGGGCACTTTTTTACGCTAGTCGGGGGCGGGGGGATAGGTGCAAAGTGATGGCACTTTGTTGTGGCGTGTTGCGTTGGGGGGCATATCCGTTATTTAGGTAACGGCGGCTTAGGAGTCCGCCCTGACAGCGGGGCACTTTTGTAAAGACCGGAATGGCGGCCTAGACAAAAGCAACCAAAAAGTCTTCGCCCCAACACTCGGCAACAGCGACAGCAACAGCAACAGCAAAGCCAAACTCGGTCAACTGTGGGAGCTGGCTTGCCTGCGATGGCATCAACTCTGTGTACCTGATACACCAAGGTGTCTGCATCGCAGGCAAGCCAGCTCCCACAGAAAAGCAGATCTTCGGTGTATGCGGATCCGCTTTCGCTTTTGAACTAACCACTCAGGTCGGCTACTAGGCCGCCGTGCTCTGCTTTTGATCTTGCTTTTGATCTGAGGCGGCCCACGGATTCAAGCCTTCGTTCTGGCACACCGAGCCTAAGCGAGGTGCCGAGTGGTGGGGCGAAGACTTTTTGCTTACTTTTGGCTGGGCCGGCATTCCGGTCTTTCCAAAAGTGACCCGCCGTCAGGGCGGAACCCTAAGTAGCCGTTACCGCAGCAACGGATATGTACCCAACCCATCCATCCACCGCGCGCGCCAAACGATCAATCGTAAATAGCCTTCTTTTTCCACTCCGCATCCGCATCCACAACTTTAAGCCCTTCAGTCAACTCATTGACCTCATCTTCAGCCGGCTTGCTGTTAGTCAGTACCGTCGAATTAGCACGGGCCAATTGATTCTCAAGCAATTGCAACTGCGCGCTATAGAGCACCGGCTCTGGCTGTTTACGCAGGTACTGCACACCGCGCTCGAATGCCAGGCGTGCCTGGCCGGGTTGGTTCTGTTGCAGGGCGTGCTGGCCGAGGTTGTTGAAGAACTCGATGTGCAGCAGCACCAGGATATGACGAATTTCCTTGATCCAGTGCTTGGCCTCGTTTGTCGGCAGAAAACCATCCTGGGCCGCGCGGGTCACTTGGCCATGCAGGGCTTCAAGGAGGAAACGCACATCCTTGGCCTTGGCTTCGGTCTGGATCGGCGCCGGCGGGTTGGTCACCGGAATCGATTCGCCCTGGGCGATCAGCGCATTCAACTCAGTGATACGCGCCTTGAGTGCTGCACTGGACTTGTTGAGGTGCAACAGACGCTGGTTGACGTTCAGCTCAAGGCGGGTGAGCAGCAGCTTGAGCGCCGGGGTCATCAATTGGCCAGGAAAGGTCTCGGTGATTTCACCGCACCGACGCAGCCGATCATTGAGCTCGATCTCGGTACGTTTCTTTTCCAGCTTGTTGTTTTCCACCACGTGGTTCATGTAGCCAATGGCGATCAGTATTACGATCCCGGCTATTACCAGCAGGGTGATCATGAGTGGTGTCACCGGTGTGACCTCTTTTATAGGGTTTGCTGTGGAGTGTAGTGACTGGACCATCCGGCGGATAGGACTGTTCGACCAGTTGCCCAGGTAGTTTCTTCTATATAGGTAAGCGTTGCCGGGCGGGCTCCCTGCATAGATGCACATTGCCATCATTTGCTTGGGCGAACTATAGCGCCTTGTCGGGCGCCAGAATATAGGCGTCAAAGCCCGGACGGGCAGAATGCCCGCCAAGGCCCGGAAAGCAGGGCGAAGTCATTGATTTAAATAAATTTATCCTTGGGGGTTGACGACCTTTCAATCCATCCATAGAATGCGCGCCACTTACAGCGTAAAGCACACAGCGAAACGCGGTAGGGAGTGAATGTTGTACGTGTGTCCCCTTCGTCTAGTGGCCTAGGACACCGCCCTTTCACGGCGGTAACAGGGGTTCGAGTCCCCTAGGGGACGCCATATGCGGGAATAGCTCAGTTGGTAGAGCACGACCTTGCCAAGGTCGGGGTCGCGAGTTCGAGTCTCGTTTCCCGCTCCAATTTACAAGCAATGTGGCCCTCGGGCGGCATTGAGTGAAACCAGGGCATAATCTTCGGATTTAACCTCTGGGCACTGAAACACACACCATGTGTTTCAGTTGTGTGTCCCCTTCGTCTAGTGGCCTAGGACACCGCCCTTTCACGGCGGTAACAGGGGTTCGAGTCCCCTAGGGGACGCCATTTTGCGGGAATAGCTCAGTTGGTAGAGCACGACCTTGCCAAGGTCGGGGTCGCGAGTTCGAGTCTCGTTTCCCGCTCCATATTTAACGAAAACGCCGATCAGCAATGATCGGCGTTTTTGTTTGTGCTGATTTTAATCAGCCGGGTCAGGAATCTGCGCCAGGGCATAGGCGAGAAGGAACAGGCTTATCAGGCCGCCTGCCTCGGCGTTGCTCATGTCGAATTCTTTGCGAATAAATGGCATCGCCACACCGAGGTTGGCGCGGTCGGCCGCCGCAATGGCGTAGATGACGAAAATCAAACCGGGGACCACCCAGCGATAGCGGCTGCACGCGACATGTGTAGGCCTTGTTGTGAAGTGCGTGGGAATAGTCTGTAGTTAATAGCGGGTGGGTGTGTACTGGTTCTGCTGTCTCTACTCTGGCCAGCCCCGTGTGCCTGTTCACTTCAGAGAACTGCCCAGATGTTCCAACTCGATTTTTACTCAACCCTGGTCGCCGCCTCTCTGGTGCTGCTGTTGGGGCGTTGGCTGGTCGCCCGTATCGGCTTTTTACGCGCCTACAGTATTCCGGAGCCGGTGGTCGGCGGCTTATTGGTGGCTGCGCTGCTGCTGTTGCTGCGCGCATTAACGGATATCGAGGTTCGATTCGACGCCTCATTGCAGGCCCCCTTGATGCTGGCGTTCTTTGCCACCATCGGCCTGAATGCGGACTTTGCCAGCCTGAAGAAAGGCGGGCGCATCCTCGGCATCTTCCTGCTGGTCGTGACGGCCCTGCTGGTGGTGCAAAATGCCATGGGCATTGCCCTGGCCAAGGCGCTGGGGCTTGACCCGTTGATGGGGCTGTTGGCAGGCTCCGTCACCTTGTCGGGCGGGCACGGCACTGGCGCAGCCTGGGGCGCGGTGTTCAGCGAAAAATATGGCGTGGCTTCGGCGTCCGAACTGGCGATTGCCTCGGCGACGTTTGGCTTGGTATTGGGTGGGCTGATAGGTGGCCCCGTTGCCCGCTTGCTGATCAAACGTGTGCAGGTGCCCGGCGTTGAGCTGGCGCAACCGCCCCAGCCCAAAGGCTTTGAGCAGCCCAACCAGGAACGCATGATCACCTCGTTTTCATTTATCGAGACCCTGGCGTTATTGGCGATCAGCTTGCAGGTCGGCACCTTCCTGTATGGCTTTATTAAAGGTACGGCTTTCGAATTGCCGACGTTTGTATGCGTGCTGTTTGTGGGCGTGGTGTTGCGCAACGGCTTGTCGGCGCTTGGCTGGCATCAGGTGTTTGAGCGTGAAGTGTCGCTGCTGGGCAATGTCAGCTTGTCGTTGTTCCTGGCGATTGCGCTGATGTCGCTCAAGCTCTGGGATCTGGCGGCGTTGGCCTTGCCGATAGTGATTCTGTTGGCGGCCCAGGCGTTGCTGATGGCCCTGTTTGCGATCTTTGTGACGTTCCGGGTCATGGGCCGCAACTACGACGCGGCCGTGCTGGCGGCGGGGCATTGCGGTTTTGGCTTGGGGGCCACGCCGACCGCCATTGCCAATATGCAGGCGGTCACGCAGCGCTTCGGGCCATCGCCGATTGCGTTTCTGGTGGTGCCGATGGTGGGGGCGTTTTTTATCGACATTACCAATGCGGTGGTGATCAAACTGTACCTGGCGTTGCCGTTTCTGGGGGCGGCGGGTTGAGGGTACCTTCGAATGGTCGCCAAGCGGCGCCGTCCTGACGGATCAGTACGGCGTCGTGGCTCATGTACAGGTCGATGACTTGCTCTATTTGCACGTGGCGAAGCTTGAAGTCATGCGTTGGGGTGATTATCGCGCCATGTTTGTACAGCGTGTAAAAATGCACCTCACCCGAGAGTTGCAAGCCGGCCTCTTGCTGCGCAACTTCGAACGCTTGATCCGGTAATTGCACCTGAAAAAACGCCAGCAGAGGCCAGCGTTTTCGTTGTTCTTTGTCTGATCCGACCCCTACTGCCTCATAAGCACGACGCATCCCCAGCACCCTCTGGTGGTACTGCGCGGTGCTGGTCTGCCCGGTGATGGCCAGCGACAGTTGGCCATCCAATGCGGCCTGCGTGTAGTCGCTGTACTCATAAGCACGGTACTGCACCAGCATGCGCCCCTGCGACTCAATCAAGGTGGGACCGGCGCGGCCATCCCAGGCAGGGCTGTCGCCCAGGCCGATTTCGCTGTCTGTCAGCGGAATGACCGTGGCCGAAACATTGCGCGGTTCAAAGCTGCGGGTGGAGTCAGGTGCCACCCCCGGCCAGTACGAGCCGAGTGCCGCACAGATGCGTGCATCCTCGGTAAACGGGCTGGCTAACTGATAACCGCACAGCATGTTCGTAAACGGAGCGTCTACCAGGCCCCGGCCCACTTCCCAGCCCGGCCCAAAGACCCCGCTGGCGAAATCCGGCAGCCAGGATTGCCGTTGTGTGCGTTGCACAGGTAGCGTCGGGCCTGGTGTTGTAGAGGACTGTGGGTGGGAGACGATGGCGGTGACGCCACGGTCTTCAGGGGCGAAGTAACCACCGGCAAGGGCCTGATTGATAAAAAAACGCACGTCGGACAGTGGGTTGACCCGTGTATGCCAAACCTCTGGGCAGGGCGGCGCAGGGCAAGGGAAAACCGCCGGGTCGCTGGACCATTGCTTGAGCTCTCGTTGCCCGCATAACGGAAAAAAATCCGGCGCACCGATGATGGAGTAGGCGGCGATGCTCGCCAGTTCCAGCGCAGGGCAGTGGGCCCGTACCCAGCCGTCGGCCATGGCATCCTGATAGTGCAGGGCTCGGTAGCCGCCCGCCTTGACGATGGCGTCGACATCCTCACGCTGGTTGAGGTCTTCGATCGAACCGTCGTCGCGCAAATGATGGCGCCCATGCACCAACCCACCGGTATTGGGAGGCATCATGAACGACAGCGGACGGTCTTGGTAATAGGCCAGTTCCACCAGCGCTTCTTTGGCGTCGGGCATCAACAGCCCCGGCGCGAACTCATCGGTATTCGCCCAATGGCACAAGCCCTCGGTAATGACGAAAGGCGCATTGAGAATGTCAGGCTCTTGCCAGCCGGTATCGCGAAATCGCCTATGGATCTGTCCGATTTTTTCATTGATCTGGTGGTTTTCCAGCTGCACAGTCAGGTCCATTCCGGCCAGGCACTCGTTGCCATCGAACACTTTGTGCAGGGGCACCCAGAACTCCAGATCCTCATCGATAGGTTGAGCATCCATTGGGCCAAACCGCGCCGGTTGGCCGGTGTGCCGGGCAGCGATGAACGCGCCGTAGCGCGCGGGTATCACCCGCATCTGGTTCGGCTGGCCCTCGACAAAGGGCAAAAAACCTCTTTGCTGCGGGTTATACAGCGCGTCCGCCGTGCCGACCCGGGCCACCCCGGTACGCGAGAAACACAGGTCCGCCTGGCGCCTGTGCACAGTTTCGGCGTAGGGCCGGTATTCATACGCGAACACTGCAATCGCCAGTTGCGCCTCACCGGCCAGTTGCTGCAAAGCCTCCAGGGTCGGGGGAGCGGCGCCGTAGACATAATTGAGGACGTGCTCGATTTCAGCGGCTGTGGGGAAGGCCGTGAGCGTTTTACCCTTGACCGCGGTGACCACATGGGGCGAGGCGAAGGCATGAAACAGCAGGCTGTCGGCCGGGCGCCCAGGCTCTATACCGCGTGTGGCATCAGCGGAAAAATCCTCAAAGCCTGGCTGGGTGCGATCAATCTGCACAGGCCTGGCGAGTTCCTCACGCAGGCTTGTCGAGGTGATGTCCAGGCCGTGGTGCAGCAACAGGTCATGCCATCCTGCTGAGGCCAGGCGTGTGCAAGCGCGTTCTACATCGCTGATCAAGGACATCACGCCCCCTCCGAGAGAAACCAGGGGAAAGGGTAAGCAAAGGGGGCATGCGCGGTAACTGACCGAACGGCTAGGTTACCGCCCGGGGGCTTCTTGAGGATGGCGAGTGATCGCGCGCCTAACTCAGCGTGTAAACGTCCTGTTTAGGCATGAAAAAACGCGAAAAGAGTTCGGACTGCGATTTGATGTTGAGCTTGGTGTAGATATTGCGCCGGTGCACCTTGATGGTTTCTGTCGACAGCGCCAGTTTGCCGGCGATTTCTTTATTGGAAAAACCACTGAGCAGCAACTTGAGCACGTCCTTCTCGCGCGTGGTGATCTGTGTGCCCAACTGCACAATGGCTTCGGACCAGGGCGGCGGCTCACTGAGGTTTTTTTCTTCATCGACTTCAAAACACATGCGTTGATGCATCAATGCCATGACCCACGGCTTGATGATATCCAGTGTGGTGATCTGTTCCGGGGTGTAGCGCGTGTTACTGCCAAATGAAATACACAGGGTTCGATCCGCGTCGAGCTGGACGTTGTACTGCACCTCATCGACGGACACGTACCGGGCGAAATACTGATGGTAGTACTCGGTGGTCAGGAAGTGCTCGGGTGCAATGTCTGACAGATGGAAAAAACCGCTCTGCGGGTTTTCACGGTTGGCAATGTAAAACGGGTCCAGCAGGTAAAGGCCTTTTACATACAGTTGCGTCAGGGCGTCGACTTCGTCGGCATCGGCTACCTCGGTCACGCTGACGACGTTGACTTGCTGGTTGCTGAACACCAGGACCACCCAATTGTCGATCTGCACGTACTCATTCAGGACGCGAACCAGCGAGCTCCAGAAAGCTGGGCGGTTCAGCTCCATGATGAGTTTGCCGGCTGACCGGTGCCAGGCGAGGTTGTGAAGGTCGAGTGACATGGACTACCCCTTTAGGGTTAGGGATTCAGGCGAATGAGCTAAGTATTTGTAGGTATTTACTATTCGACGACGCCGGGTATATTCACCCACCAGCGTTGATGGCCATGAAGGCCTGTCGTTTTTGACAAGGATAGTTATATGAATAAATCACATTTGCGAGCCATTTTTTTAGCCTCGCTTGTCTGTGTCGGGGCCAGCACGCCCGCAGCGGCGGCAGAACCCCGGGTTAACCTGTACAACTGGTTCGGGTTGATCGCTCCCGAGACACCGAAGGAATTCGAGCAAAAAACCGGCACCAAGATGCACATCGATACCTTCGACAGTGCCGAGGTCATGCAAAGCAAGGCCATGGCCGGGCGCACCGGGTATGACGTCGTCGTCGCCACCTCCAACGTGTTGCCAAGCCTGATCCAGGCGGGTGTGCTGGCCCCGCTGGATCGCAGCCAACTGAGCAACTATGCGCATATCGACCCGGAAATGCTGGCCTTGCTCGCCACTAACGATCCAGGCAACCAATATGCGATTCCGTACCTGTGGGGCACCACCGGCATTGGTTATGACGTGGATAAGGTCAACGCCGCACTCGGTGAAAACGCCCCGGTGGACAGTTGGGACTTGATCTTCAAAGAAGAAAACATCAGCAAGCTCAAGTCCTGCGGCGTGGCGATGCTCGACTCGCCGAGTGAAATCATCTCCATCGCCTTGCATTACCTTGGCCTGCCGAGCAACAGCCAGAACCCCGAGGACTACCAGAAGGCCCAGGCGCTGCTGCTGAAAATCCGCCCTTATGTCCTCTACTTCGACTCCTCCAGAACCGACGCCGACTTTGCCGATGGCAATATCTGCGTGGTCGTGGGTTGGGCGAGCGGGGCGCTGACGGCCCAGGCCATCAATGAGAAAAACCATACTGGCCGCAAGATTGCCTACAGCTTGCCGCGCGAGGGTGGGCTGGTCTGGTCGGAAAACTTTGTGTTGCTCAAGGATGCGCCCAACGCCAAGGCCGGCTTGGCGTTTATCAATTACATGCTTGAGCCCGAGGTGATTGCCAAGAGCTCCAATCACACGCTGTACCCGAATGCCAACAAGGACGCCACCGCGCTGGTTGAGCAGAAGTTGCGCGATAACCCGTGGATTTATCCGTCCAAAGCCACCATCGCCACGCTGGTGCCGCTTGAGCCGTTGCCCTTGAAGCTGGAGCGTATCCGTACACGTGTGTGGACCAAGGTGAAGAGCGGTACGTGACTGGCTGAGTGAGGCCCGAGTGCTTTCGCATAGATCCCAGAGAGGGAGATAAATCATGGCCCGACGTGATGACCCGTGCGATGTGAAATCGGACGATTATCAGGCGTACAAGGAGATTGAGGAGCAGATCGGTCACTGTACGCCGGAGCAGGCCTGGGCCATGTATTACGTCTCGACCGGGATGGTGCGTGAACACGTTACGCGGGCGGTCATGGAGCATATCGGCAGGGGTAATCGGGCGCTGCTGCTGGAGTTTCCTGAGTTGGCGCGGGTGCAAGAGCGGTCTCGTTTGATGCTTCCTCTTTGAGGGTGGTGCTTTTTCAGGTCTTTTGAGGCGGTCTTAGGGGCGGTGGTTTTGAGTGTATATCCGTTGCTGCGGTAACGGCGGCTTAGGGTTCCGCCCTTACGGCGGGTCACTTTTGGCAAACGCCCTGTACGGACCGGACACATGGTTGACGGGTGTGCGGGGACATGGTGGACAC
>NZ_WKDB01000110.1:0-14331 GCF_021606215.1 Pseudomonas sp. PA-5-4B
CAGCCTCGCTGAGGCTCAACAGCTCCCACATTGGATCTTTGTCGCTGGCGGGATTTGTGTATGACGCGATGGCCCTACGAACTGAGATCTAACCAACACAGCCGATCCCCTGTGGGAGCTGTCGAGCTTTAGCGAGGCTGCGAAAGCGGTGGGTCAGGCAGCTTATGTTTCGCCAGTGCCGCCGCCTTCGCAGCCTCGCCGGTACCTAAAACGCGATGGAGGTCTGCACGTACACCGTGCGAGGCTCGCCTACATATTTGCCTTTGTTGTTGTCGTCGAACGAGCGCGTGAAGTACTGCTTGTTGAAGATGTTTTTCACTCCGACCGCCACGTTCAAGTCCGACAGTTGCGGGCCGAAGTCATACGCTGCGCGGCTGCTGAACAGCATATAGCCGGGGATACGCCCGTTGGCGCCGTCGGCAGTTTCGGCCTGGGTGTTGGCGTTGTCGGCGAACTGGCTGCTCTGGTAGCTGCTGTCGACATTGAGCTTCCAGCGGCCTTCGGTGTAACCCACGCCCAGCGTGCCTTTGTGCTTGGACGAGAAGGGCACGCGGTTGCCTTTGTTCGGGCCGTCTTCGCGGATGGTCGCGTCCACATAGGCGTAGGTGGCGTACACGTCAAAGCCCGCGAGCGCCGGGCTCAAGCCGTCGAGGGCGTAGTTGATGCTCGACTCGATGCCCTGGTGGCGCGTTTCGCCACGGGCGATCACCGTATCGTTGGTCTGGTTGCTGTCGTACTGGTTGTCGAAGTTGATCAGGAACGCGCCGATCTCCGCACGCAGGCTGCCGTTGTCGTAGCGCGTGCCGAGTTCCCAGGTGCGGGCTTTTTCCGGCTTTACTTCGCCGCTGCTCACGCGGTTGGGCATCTGGCTGTATTGCACGCTGCCGAACGAACCTTCGGTGTTGGCGTAGAGGTTCCAGTCTTCGGTAAGGTGATAGAGCACGTTCAACGCCGGCAGCGCGGTGTTGTAGTCGCCTTTGTATTTGACGTTGCTCAAGTTGTTAGTCTGCTGGGACTCGATCATCTCGTAGCGCACGCCCGGGGTGATGGTCCACTTGCCGATGTCAATGCGGTCGTCGATGAAGAACGCGTTGGCTTCGGTGGCGCCACGGGTGTCGCGGTCGTTGCGGCTGTTGGTGTTGGGCAGTTGCTGGTTGGCGCTGATCGGCGTGCGGTAGCGCATCTCATGGCCGGCCTCGCTGATGTAGCGGTAGCCAACGCCCACTTCATGGCTGGTAGGGCCAAGATCGAAGCCTTGGGCGAAGCGCGTTTCCAGGCCACGTACCCAGTATTCGCGCGGGGACAACGACAGGAAGTTGCCCTGGTCCAGGTAGCCATTACGCAAGGTGGTGGTGAAGAAGGTGTTGGCAGTGAATTCGCGGCGGTCTTCCTGGTAACGGTAACCGGCGTTGAACATCGTGCGGCGGCCCCAGAACTTGTCGTAGGGGCGGGTGGACTGGTACGGGTCCGCCTTGTAGTCCTTGACGTTCAAGCCGCCGGGCATATCGGCCTGGCCTTCGTAGTACTGCGCCATGGCGTTGAAGCTGTTGGCGTCATCCAGCTGGTATTTGCCCTTGAGGATCAGGTCGTCGATGCGCGTGTTGCTGTTTTCGCGCCAGTCGCCGCCACGGGTGCCGGAGTACAGGATTGCGCCACCCAGGCCGTTGTCGGCAGTGCCGCCAGCCAGCAGGTTACCGGTGGTCTTGAAGCCGTCATGGCTGGAGGACGGGCTGGTCTCGGTCTGCAAACCGCCTTTGACGGTCGGCGTATCCGGGATTGCACGGGTCACGAAGTTGACGATGCCGCCCACGTTCTGCGGGCCGTAGCGCACGGCACCGCCACCGCGAACCACGTCTACGGCGTCCATGTTGCCCATGCTGATCGGCGCGAAGGACAACTGCGGCTGGCCATAGGGCGCGAACGGCACCGGAATGCCGTCCATCAACACGGTGGAGCGCGAGGCCAGGCGCGGGTTGAGGCCACGAATACCAAAGTTAAGCGCCATGTCATGGCTGCCGGTGCCGTTGTTTTCCGGGGCGTTGACGCCGGGGATGCGGTTGAGCACATCGCGGGCCTGGGTGGCGCCTTGGCGTTCGAACTCTTCGCGGCGGATCACATCACGGGCGCCGGGGTGCTCGAACACATTGGTTTGCGCGGCGTCGCCAAGCCAGTCGCCGACCACGCTGGAGGTTTGCAGCTCCACGGTCGCAGGCGCACTGGCCGGTTGCAGGCTATAGGCCTTGTCGCCCTCGGCGCGGGCTTGCAGGCCGGTGCCTTCCAGCAGTTTTTGCAGGCCTTCGTCGGCGCTGTAATTGCCCGACAAACCACGGCTCTGCAGGCCGGCCGTGACTTGCGAACCGAACGAAATCAACACGCCAGCTTCGCGACCAAATTGATTCAGCGCGGCTTCCAGCGAGGCCGGTGCGATGTGATACGGCTTGGCCTCGGCCGCCACCACCTGAGGCAGTACGGTAAAACTGAGGCTGGCGCCCAGTAACAGTTGGCGCAAGGTGCGGGCGAGAGGGGTCGGCTGCTGGGGCATGACGTGCGGTCCTGAGAAGGAAGGATCAAGGGGGCTTTCCTTCTCTGTCACGCGAGGTGTGGAAAACGGCTCACTGTTCTTGAAAATAATTTTTCAGGCGCGGGCCTGAACGGTTACCCAGTAGCGCGTAAAGCGCCGCACCTTGACCGGCAGGCTGACTTCCAGCAGGTCGAGAATGCGTTCGCTGTCGGCCAATGGATAACTGCCGGACAACAGCAGGTTGGCCACTTGCGGGTCGCAGTTGAGCTGGCCCCGGCGATAACGGCCAAGCTCTGCGAGGAAATCGTCCAGGCGCATATGCGCCGCCACCAGCATGCCGTCGGCCCAGGCGCCGCTGTTGGCGTCGTTCGGGCGCGGCGTGTCCCAGCCTTTGCGGGTGAAATTGACCTGGCGCGCGGCCTCGACGGTCAACGGCAAACCGCTGTAGCTGTTGGGCATCACGTCGACATGGCCGTCAAACACCGCCAGTTGAGTATGGTCGTTGAACTGGCGCACATTCAGCCGGGCCGCCTGGCTGCTGAGCAAACCCTGGCCGGTGAGTACGCGCAGCGGCGTATCACCTGCGCGCGCCGTCAGCAATATCTCGCCTTCAAGCACGCGGATCAGGCGCTGCTGCCGATCAAAATGCACATCCACTGCACTGCCGGTATTGAGCTGCAACTGGCTGCCATCGGCCAGCTGCACCTTGCGACGCTCGCCGATAGGGCTGCGGTAGTCGGCGCTCAGCGGCGGCAAAATATGCTGCTGGCGCAAGCCCCAAGCGGCGGCTGAACCCGCGCCGAGAATCAGCAACAGCTTCAGGGCCTGGCGTCGGCTACTCGATTGCGGCGCGTTCAGCGCTGCGTGAGCGAGAGGCGAGGGCATGCCACGCAGGCGCTGGTTGACGCGTTGGATATGGTCCCATGCGCGCTGATGTTCACTGTGGGCATTCAGCCAGTGCTGCCACGCCGCTTGCTGGCGCGGGTTAAGCGCACCTTGCTGCATTTTCATCAGCCAGTGCACAGCCTGTTCCGCAACCTGGGTAGAAAAGTTCATAGGGCGAAGTAGCAGCGCATCGCTGCTTTATTCAGATGGCGTTTGACCGTGGCAATGGAGATGCCCAGTTCGGCGCCGATTTGCGCGTAGGTCAGGCCGTCGAGCTGGGCCAGCAGAAAGGCGCGCTTGACCTGCACGGGCAGGCCGTCGAGCAGTTGGTCCAGCTCCACCAGCGTTTGCAGGATGATGGCGCGGTCTTCTTCCGAGGGCGCCACGTGTTCGGGCATCTGCGCGAGGGCATCGAGGTAGGCGCGCTCCAGGTCCTGGCGGCGGTAGAAGTTGAACAGCACACGTTTGGCCACGGTGGTGAGGAAGGCGCGTGGCTCGATCAGCGTGGGGGCTTCGCGGGCCGTGAGCACGCGGATGAAGGTGTCTTGCGCCAGGTCCGCCGCGCTTTGCGGGCAGCCGAGTTTGCGTCGCAACCAGCCGGTAAGCCAGAGGTGATGGTCGTGGTACAGGACTTCGACGGTGTTGGACGGCTGCAACGCGTTCACTCCGAAAGTATCAATGCACTTTAGAGAACAAGAATTGTTCGCATTGTAAGGGGCGTGATACGCGTTCGGCAATCCATGCGGGCAGGTGATTCATCCGTTCTCTTTTGCTTATGAGAATATTTATCATTAATATTGCGCGCTGATGAATCTGGCGTCTCCCCGATGAAAAGCAAACCCTCACTGGCCGTCTCTTACCGCCTCGCAGTCACCTCGCGTGCATTGGCCGCTGTGGTCGGCGGCTATCTGATGGCGTCGCTGGCGGCCGTGTGTATGGCGCTGTGGATGCCCACCTCGCGCGCCGACGCGGTGATCACCGGGATGATGAGTTCGTTTGTGTTCTATCTGCTCGCCGTCATCTGGTGCTTCGCCTGCCGCACAGCCTCGCGCGCCTGGTTTGGCGTGATGCTGCCGAGCGCGTTATTTGCCACCCTGGCGGGCGTGGGTTTTTGGATGGCACGCACATGAAAGAGGGCTTTCGCCAGGCGATGGCCTGGTTGCACACCTGGGCCGGCCTGATCTTCGGCTGGCTGCTGTTTGCGATTTTTCTGACCGGCACCCTGGCCTATTTCAAAGACGAAATTACCCACTGGATGCAGCCCGAAGTGCAGGCCCATCCGCTGGACGCGGCGCGCAGCCTCGCCGCCGCGCAAACCTATCTGCAGCAACAGGCGCCCAACGCCGCGCGCTGGTTTATCACCCTGCCCAACAGCCGTGACCCTGGCCTGTCGGTGATGTGGCAAGACAAGATCGACCCCGGCAAACGCGGCAGCTTCATCCAGAAAGTCCTCGACCCTGTCAGCGCTCAACCGGTCCAGGCTCGCGAAAGCATGGGCGGCGATTTCTTCTACCGCTTCCACTTCCAGCTGCAAATGCCTTACCCATGGGGCCGCTGGCTGTCGACGATCGCCGCGATGGTGATGTTCGTCGCGCTGATCACCGGGATCATCACCCACAAGAAAATCTTCAAGGACTTCTTCACCTTCCGCCCACGCAAGGGCCAGCGCTCCTGGCTCGACGGGCATAACGCGGTGGGTGTACTGGTGTTGCCGTTTCACCTGATGATCACCTACAGCAGCCTGGTGATCTTCATGAACATGGTGATGCCTGCGCCGATCCTTGCCTCGTATGGCGACGACAGCCGTGCGTTCTTTAATGAAGTGTTCCCCAATACCAACAATGCGCCGGCACTCGGCCAGCCGGGCAAGTTGCTGCCATTACTGCCGATGTACGAGCAGGCGCGCACGCAGTGGGCCGGTGGGCATGTGGGCCGTTTGGTGGTTAACAACCCTGGCGATGTGAACGCGTCGGTCAATGTGGTGCGCGCCGGCTCCGACCGTGTGGTGCATGACTTTGGCAGCAGCGTGTCATTCAGCGGCACCACCGGCGAGTTGCTGCGGGTCAGTGGCGAACAATCGCTGCCGGCGGCGATTGGCGGCAGTTTCTATGGCCTGCACATGGGCCATTTCGCCGGCCCGGTGCTGCGCTGGCTGTACTTTATCTGCGGTCTGGCGGGCACGGCGATGATCGGCACCGGCCTGGTGATCTGGCTGGGCAAGCGCCAGCTCAAGCACGCTAAAACCGGGGCGATGCCGTTTGAACTGCGGCTGGTGGAAGTGCTCAACATCGCCAGCATGTCTGGCTTGATGATCGCCATCGCGGCGTTTTTCTGGGCCAACCGCCTGTTGCCGGTCAGCTTCGCCGAGCGTTCCGACTGGGAAATACAAACCTTCTTTATCGCCTGGGGCCTGAGCCTGTTGCACGCCCTGTTGCGGCGCGGTCGTCAAGGTTGGGTCGAGCAACTGAGCTTCGCTGCGCTGCTGTTTGTGGCGATCCCTCTGCTCAACGCACTGACCACCTCGCAGCACTTGGGCACGTCATTGGCCAAGGGTGATTGGGCCATGGCCGGTTTTGACCTGACCTGCCTGGCCAGTGGCCTGTTCCTCACCTGGGCGGCGTGGAAGATGCAACACCGCACGCAACCCAAGGCCGAACGTGTGCGGGCAATGACGCTCAAGCAGGAGGCGCACTGAATGCTGCTCGCCCTGTTGATGTGCTACGCCGGGTTTACCGCGTTGTGCCTGGCCACCGACCGCCATCACGGCGAGTTGCTGCACAGCAAGCCGTCGCCCGCGCGGCGCTCAAGCCTGCGCATGGCCGGTTGGTTGTTGCTGGGCGTGTCGATCTGGCCCGCCGTCGCCGCTTCAGGTTGGGCCCAAGGGTTGGTGGAGTGGTGCGCGGTGTTGATGCTCAGCGCGCTGCTGCTGGTGTTGCTGTTGCCGTATCGGCCAAGGCTGGTCTTGATTCTGGCGGGCGCCGGCCTGCTGGTCAGCCCTGTGGCGGCCTTCGCCTTATGCTGAGCCAGTGATGATGATCAGCACGCCACCCGAATCCCAGGACAGCCCGCACACCGATGCGGCCGGTGGACGTGCGCATTTTTTGCAGGTGTTTTTGTCCCAGCGTTCGCAAATGGAAGCCTTGGTCAGTCGCCGGGTGGGGTGCCGCGCCACGGCGGCTGATTTGGTACAGGATTTATTCCTGCGCTTCTGGCGCCGCCCGTTGGTGCAGGTCGAAGAACTCAGCACTTACTTGCTGCGCTGCGCCGGCAACATTGCCATCGACCATTTGCGCAGCGAAGGCGCCCGCGTACGCAGCAGCGAAGGCTGGCTGCCGGAGCAACAGGACAATCAGGGCTGCGAACCCCAGGCGGCACTCGAAGCGGGCAATGATCTGCGCCATGTCGAAGCCGCCTTGCGCAGCCTGCCGGAGCGCACGCGGCAGATTTTTTTGCTCAACCGCATTCATGGCCGCAAGTACGCCGAAATCGCCAAGGCCATGGGGTTGTCACAAAGCGCTGTGGAAAAACATATGATGCGTGCCCTTGAAGCCTGCAAGGCCAGCCTTCGCGAACCATCGCCCCCACGCACGCCAGGGAAAGCACCGTGAACGTCACCCCCACGCCCGCCCAGGAGCAGGCCGCACTTGACTGGCTGAGCCTGTTGCACGACCAGCCCAGCAGTGGCGACCAGGCCACCTTCAGCCGCTGGTTGCGGGCCGATCCTGCCCACGTCGAGGCTTATTCCCAGGCCCAGGTGCTGTGGGAGTTAAGCGAAGTACCGGCGCGCACACTGGCGGGCGAAGACGCCCTGGCCTTGCAGGGTTACCTCAACGCGATGAACACCTCGAAACGTTCGCGCGGCGTTCGCTGGTCCGGCGCCTTGGCCATGGCCGCGTGCCTGCTGGTGATGGTGTCGATGGGCGCCGGGTGGCAGCCGTCGCGTTGGGTTGATGACTTCGGCGCCGATTACGTGACCGCACCGGGGGAAGTGAAAACCGTGACCCTGGCCGACCAGTCCCAAGTGACCCTGGATGCCGACAGCGCCATCGCCGTGGATTTCAGTCACGGTGAGCGGCATATCCAGCTGCGTCGCGGTGCCGGTTTTTTTAGCGTGACCCACACCGGCCAGTCCTTTGTGGTCGAGGCCGGCAGCGGTGAAGCGCGGGTGTTGGGCACACAGTTCGAAGTGCGCCTGCAACCGGCGGGCGCGCAAGTGACGGTGTTGTCCGGTCGGGTTGGCGTGACGCCATCCAGGCAAGGCCAACAGCAAATTCTGACCGCAGGCCAGCAAGTGGCTTACGCCGACGGTGTGGCCGAATCGATGCACGCGGTCGACAGTGAATCCCGCCTGGCCTGGCGTGACGGTTGGCTCAATTACTACAAAGCGCCGTTGGCTGACGTGGTCAAGGACCTGAGTCGTTACTATCCGGGGCGCATTCTGTTGCTGAACGACGAGATGGGCGCCAAGCGTGTCAGTGGCAGCTTTCCGAGCAAGGACCCAGTGGCGGTTTTAAATGCCCTGCAGGCGGTGCTGGGGTTTGAACAGCACACACTATTAGGCCGAATGATTGTGTTGCGTTAGACACGAACGGTTTGCTGGCCACCTTTTTTCCAACTGTTTCCCTCGCGATCATTTCCTGCCGGCAGTTACAGGCCAGGTATCACGCTGCCTGTAGATCCTTCACTTAACCTTCATCGCAATTGCCAAAACCTGTCACCAAACCGTTACACGCGCCAAGGATGATCCTCGGATTCCTGAGCAGATGGTCAGGAAGGCTGGCGTCGCCGTTCACCCGGTTCTGACAGCCAGTACCGCCCTCCATAACAACAGATAGATGCACGTAAGGGATCTACTTGTGAAGATCAACACACTCTCTGCCCTGCTGTTTGCATCGGGCCTAGGTAGCTTTGCGCCATTGGTTTTGGCAGACACCACGCAGGACGTTGGCTCGGTGGACATCGCCGGTAAACAGACCCTGGGCAACGGCCATATGATCCGCGAAGAAAGTGCCAAGGCGCGGTCGACGGTGACCAAGGAAGCCATGGACCAGATGTCGTCGACTGCCAACGCCATCGATAAGCTCAAATACACGCCGGGCATCAACGTTTCCAGTGATGACGCCAGTGGCACCAGCGGCACCAACTTCACCATGCGCGGCATGAACTCCGACCAGATCGGGGTTTCCGTCGACGGTGTGCCGATCAACGATTCGGGCAACTACAGCGTCTACTCCAACCAATTGGGCGACCCGGAAAACCTTGCGGAAGTATTCGCGACACAGGGTTCTTCGGAAGCTGACGGCCCGCACATCGGTTCCAGTGGCGGCAACATCGGCATGATCACCATCCGGCCGACCAAAGAGGCCGGATTGTTCGCCAAGCAGATCGTCGGCGCCAACGACTTGCGCAAGACGTTCGTGCGGGTCAATACCGGTGATTTCGGCGGCCTCAAGACTTGGGTCTCGGCGTCGCACCTGGAAGGCGACAAGTGGCGTGGCAAAGGCACCCTGCGCAGCGACAAGGTCGAGTGGAGCAGCCTGTTCGAAGACGGCAGCGGCAACTCCACACTGGCCACGATCAAGTACAACAACCAGGAAAACTACAACTACAACTCCTTGAGCAAGTCGCAGTTCGACACGGATGGGCGGCGCAAGGACTACTCGGAAACCCCGGTGTACAAATCCGGTTTGCTGTCGTCTTCCTACAAGCTCAATCGCAACCCTTTCGAAAGCGTGAATGCCACGCTCACCCAGCGCTGGCAGTTGCAGGACAACCTGGCGCTGACGGTCACGCCCTATTACTACTGGGCCAACGGTGGCAGTTTCAGCGGCCAGACCGCGTCGAACCTGGGGCCGAAGTCCGACAAGGCTGGCAACTACGACCTGAGCAACCTCAAATCGCTCAACTACTACCGCCCTTCGTGGACCGAAACCTGGCGCCCAGGCGTTACCGCCAAAATGAAATGGGACATCAACGAAGAACACAGCCTGGACTACGGCTACTGGTATGAGCGCGCACGCCAGCGCCAGAGCCAGCCGTTTATCGGCATCAACGGCGAAGGCGCACCCGATGACGTGTGGGGCGACTACAACGGCGGCGGCCAAGTAGTCGACAAGAACGGCGCGACGGTACAAGGCCGTCATTACTACACCGTCACGCCGGCGCAGAAGCTCTGGGTGCAGGACAGCTGGCAAGCCACGCCAGACCTGAGTTTTGTCGGCGGCGTGGCCTATCAGTACGTCGAGCGTGACGGCAACAACCTGGGCAGCCTCTACGACAAACCGGAAAAGCGTAACACCCGTTACCACCAGTTCCTGCCGAACTTCAGCGCCAAGTACCAGATCGACGAGAGCAACCAGGCGTTCTACAACGTCACCCGCAACATGCGCACACCGCCGAACTACGTGCTGTACAACAAAGGCGATTCGGTAAGCCTCAAGCCTGAGTTGAGCTGGAACCAGGAACTGGGCTGGCGCTTCACCGAAGACGATGTGGCGCTGAGCGCGACGCTGTTCTACATCAGCTTCAAGGACCGCCAGTTGTCGACCACCGACCTCAACGGCGACTACGCCGTAATCAACGTCGGCAAGGTCGACAACAAAGGCCTGGAGCTGGAGTGGAGCGGGCTGTTGCCGCATCACTTCAACTACTACGCGTCCTACACCTACACCCAGTCTGAACAGAAAGACAATCTGCTCAGCAAGAACGTGTTGTTGCCCACCGCCGGCAAGCAGCTGGCCAACGTGCCGGAAAACATGTTCAACCTGGTGTTTGGCTACGACGACTCGCGCTTCTACGGCAACGTTGCCGGCAAATACGTCGGCAGTTTCTACGGCGATTTGACCAACGACGAAAAAATCTCCGGGCGTACCGTGGTCGACCTCAACGCGGGTATCTATTTGCCGGTGGACAAGAAAGTCATCAAATCCGCGACCCTGCGGCTGTCGATGCTTAACGTCTTCGACAAGGAATACCTGAGCTCGGCGCGTACCGTGTCGTTTAACTCGGCGCCGGTAAACGGCCTGGCGCCAAGTACGGCGTATTACAACGTCGGTGAAGAGCGCACGGCGATGGTGTCGCTGGAAGCCAACTTCTAAAGACGCTGCAGAACTGAATGTGGGAGCTCGCTTTTTGTGGGAGCTGGCTTGCCTGCGATGCAGGCAACTCGGTCTGTCGGTTACTGCGCGCTGATGCTATCGCAGGCAAGCCAGCTCCCACAAAAGCCAGCTCTCCTACAAACCAGGTCCCACACAAGCGGGATGCTGCAACGGTGGGGTTACTTCAAGGCGGCCATGATCGCTTCCGGGTTGTAGTCGCGAATGAGCGTGCCATTCACGTCCACAAACGGAATCCCGCCGCCGCCCAGCGCCTCATACGACTTGCGCGCCTGGGCATCCTTCTCGATATCGAACGCCTGGTACGGCACCCCTTTCTGGTCCAGAAAGCGCCGGATCTGCTTGCAGTAGCCGCACCACTCGGTGGCGTAGAGCACCACGCGCGCCGAGGCGCGTACCTGCTCCGAAACCACCTGTGAGGGGTTGAACAGCCGCTCGATCTTGCCCCAGTTCTGGATGACTACCACCACCAGCAACACCAACAGGACTTTCTTGAGCACCCCGCCGAACATCAGTTGCGGCGCTTGAGCTGGTCGGTCAGTTGGGTCGGCAGGCCCTTGATGATCAAGGTGCCGGCGGCTTCGTCGTATTCGATCTTGTCACCCAGCAGGTGCGCCTCAAAGCTGATGGACAAGCCTTCGGCGCGGCCGGTGAAGCGGCGGAACTGGTTGAGCGTGCGCTTGTCGGCCGGAATTTCCGGCGACAGGCCGTAGTCCTTGTTGCGGATATGGTCGTAGAACGCTTTTGGCCGATCTTCATCGATCAAGCCCGACAGCTCTTCCAGGCCCATCGGCTCGCCGAGCTTGGCCTGGCTGCTGGCGTAGTCCACCAGGGTTTTGGTCTTTTCGCGGGCGGATTCGTCCGGCAGGTCTTCGCTTTCAACAAAGTCGCTGAAGGCCTTGAGCAGGGTGCGGGTCTCGCCCGGGCCGTCGACGCCCTCCTGGCAGCCGATAAAGTCGCGGAAGTACTCCGAAACCTTCTTGCCGTTCTTGCCTTTGATAAACGAAATGTACTGTTTGGACTGCTTGTTGTTCTGCCACTCGGAGACGTTGATGCGCGCCGCCAGGTGCAGCTGGCCCAAGTCCAGGTGGCGCGACGGGGTCACGTCGAGCTCATCGGTCACCGCCACGCCTTCGCTGTGGTGCAGCAGGGCGATGGCCAGGTAGTCGGTCATGCCTTGTTGATAGTGGGCAAACAGCACGTGGCCGCCGGTGGAGAGGTTGGACTCCTCCATCAGCTTTTGCAGGTGCTCGACCGCCGTGCGGCTGAAGGTGGTGAAATCCTGACCACCGTCGAAATATTCCTTCAACCAGCCGCTGAACGGGTGCGCGCCGGACTCGGCATGGAAGAAACCCCAGGCCTTGCCTTGTTTGGCGTTGTAGCTCTCGTTGAGGTCGGCCAGCATGTTCTCAATGGCGGCCGATTCGGACAGCTCCGAATCGCGGGCATGCAGAACTGCAGGTGTGCCGTCGGGTTTTTTGTCGATCAGGTGAACAATGCAATGACGGATCGGCATAGGCTTCTCGGCTGGTTGAAGGGGAGCGGTGGGCCTCCCCAAAAAGTCGCCCAGTGTACCGCACCCGTTGGCCAAGACGCGCCTGCAAGGCGGTTTTGGACAACCTCCGACGGCCCATATGCCTTTTTTTCACGGTTTAGAGCGATAAAGCTGACCAAATGGGTATGTTGAGGCGGATATTTCCCCGTCTCTGTGCTAGTTTTGCCCCGTCTTACGCCAAGTCTCGGCGTTAAGCGTGCATTCAGCATCTGTCAGGTCGAACCAATCCCCGTTTCAAGCATCTATAACCCCGATCTCCGTGGTTGTAGGCCTGGGGTGCCAGGCCATGACGGTCGGGCTCGACGGCTGACACTGCACTCTGCAATCCATATGAATTTGATAGGGAAGGAACACCACAATGGCTATTACTAAAGACCAACTGATCGCTGACCTGGCTGAAGCAGTAGACGCACCGAAAACCACCGTGCGCGCTCTGCTGGACCAACTGAGCCAAGTTGTTGCTGATCAGCTGGAAAACGGCGGCGAAATCACTCTGCCAGGCGTTGGCAAACTGAAAGTGACCGAGCGTCCAGCCCGTACTGGCCGTAACCCTTCGACTGGCGCTGCCATCGAAATCGCTGCCAAGAAAGTTATCAAGCTGGTTGTGGCCAAAGGCCTGACCGACGCTGTTAACAAGTAAGACGCAGCAAAAAAAACCGTGCCTCGGAGCGATCCGGGCACGGTTTTTTGTTGCCTGCGATTTGTGATGTGCTTTGTGTGGCGAGGGAGCTTGCTCCCTCGCCACAGTGATTCAGTCGCGAACCCAGCGCTGGCGCCAGATCTGCTGCTCGTTCTTGGTCTGGAAGGTCCAGGCCACAAAACGGCTTTGCTTCTGCCCCTGGGACATCTCCACCACCTGGCTTTCCAGCACGCCGGCTTTTTTCAGGGCTGTCTCGATCGCGGGCAAGTTCGACGCTTTTGACACCAGCGTGCTGAACCACAGCACCTTGTGGGCAAAATGCGCGCTCTCGGCGATCAGCTGCGTCACAAAACGCGCTTCGCCGCCTTCACACCACAGCTCCGCCGATTGACCGCCGAAGTTCAGCACCGGCAGCTTGCGCTTGGGATCGGCCTTGCCCAGGGCGCGCCATTTGCGCTCGCTGCCCTTGGTGGCTTCGTCCATGGACGCGTGGAAGGGCGGGTTGCACATGGTCAGGTCAAAGCGCTCACCCGGCTCCAGCAAGCCCAGCAGGATCTGTTTGGGGTTGGGTTGCTGGCGCAACTGGATGACCTTGCTCAGGTCATTGGACTGCACGATGGCCTTGGCGGCGGCCACAGCGATTGGGTCGACCTCGGAGCCGAGGAAATTCCAGCGGTACTCCATATAGCCGATCAGCGGGTAGACGCAGTTGGCGCCCATGCCGATGTCCAGCACCTTGACGATAGAGCCGCGCGGAATCTTGCCGTCGTTGACGCTGGCCAGCAGGTCGGCGAGGAAGTGCACGTAGTCGGCACGCCCCGGCACTGGCGGGCAGAGGTAATCCTGCGGGATATCCCAATGCTGGATGCCATAGAACGATTTAAGCAGTGCCCGGTTAAACACCCGCACCGCGTCCGGGCTGGCGAAGTCGATGCTCTCTTTGCCATACGGGTTAATGATCACGAATTTCGCCAGTTCCGGCGTGGTCTTGATCAGCGCCGGGAAGTCGTAACGGCCTGTGTGGCGGTTGCGCGGGTGCAAGGTAGCCTCTTTGCGCGGCGCGACGGGCTTGGCCGGGGCTGCGGTTTTAGGCTTCTTGCGCGGTGGTTTGGGTGTGCTGGGGGCGGTCATGTTGATTCTGGTGTTGGCTCAAAGTGGTGGGCATTGTCACACATTCCTGACTGAAAACAGGAATATCTAGCTTTAGGGGAGTAACCAGAATGCGCGTGTAATCGGAATTATAACGTGACGGGTTATTCGTTAATAATTAGCTGACCTGTTATTTCTGACAGTAGATTGTGGGTTTTTCGGTGTGTTAGTTTTTTATTGAGATACACAGGTTGGTCTCAATCTACTTAAGGTGATAACACAATGAATAAGCACTTTTCTGTAATTTTAGTTGGGTCGATGTTGCTGGCGATGAATGCGTGGGCGGCAGGGGAGTCTCCTTCGGAGAATCCACGGAACGCCGCCGGGACCATTATTGTAGAGTCAGACGGCGCATCTGTGTTTAGGGTCAGTGATGGCGACTTTGCCGATCCGCTCACTATTGGAGTGGCTGGGTCTTTACTCCGAGAAGGTCAAAACCTCTTTATCGAAAACAAAGGTTCAAAGG
>NZ_WKDB01000111.1:0-12258 GCF_021606215.1 Pseudomonas sp. PA-5-4B
CAAGACTCAAGACCAGCGCAAGGGTGACGCGGAGCGTCACGGGATGCATGCCCACGCGGAGCGTGGGAACGATCATCTCAAGTAATCCGCGACCTGCGGCTACTTTCAGGCTGCCGCACAGAGCCCCCTGTGGGAGCTGGCTTGCCTGCGATAGCGGTGGGTCAGCAATGAAGTTGTGGGCTGACAGTCCGCTATCGCAGGCAAGCCAGCTCCCACATGTGTTCGGTGATGCTAGTTAGATAGCGGTCCCCTTTTGGGACTACTCAGGCAGGGCTGATGTGTTCCAGTGCTCTGTCGACCAACAGCTGACTCAGCTCTGCCATTTGGATCGTTCCAACGCTCCGCGTGGGAATGCCGCCTGGGACGCTCCGCGTCCCGCCAGGCAGCACAAGACTCAAGACCAGCGCAAGGGTGACGCGGAGCGTCACGGGATGCATGCCCACGCGGAGCGTGGGAACGATCATCTCAAGTAATCCGCGACCTGCGGCTACTTTCAGGCTGCCGCACAGAGCCCCTGTGGGAGCTGGCTTGCCTGCGATGGCGGTGGTTCAGCTATGAAGTTGTGGGCTGACAGTCTGCTATCGCAGGCAAGCCAGCTCCCACATGTGTTCGGTGATGCTAGTTAGATAGCGGTCCCCTTTTGGGACTACTCAGGCAGGGCTGACGTGTTCCAGTGCTCTGTCGACCAACAGCTGACTCAGCTCTGCCATTTGGATCGTTCCCACGCTCCGCGTGGGAATGCCGCCTGGGACGCTCCGCGTCCCGCCAGGCAGCACAAGACTCAAGACCAGCGTCACGGGATGCATGCCCACGCGGAGCGTGGGAACGATCATCGCCGTCAGGCCAGGCCGGACTCGACCAACAACGCTTCCAACCCCATCAAATCCGGCACCTTCGCCACGTGCTCGCCCACCTGCACGGCCGCGAGTTCCAGCGGGCAGAGTGGCACGTCCACGTAGCTCAATTCGCTGTCGAGCTTGTACGAGCGGGGAATGCCCTGGATCACCAGCGCAATAAACTTCAACGTCGGCCGCCCGCCCAGCGCATTCAGCACCACGATGCGCGAGCGCTCGGCGGTCAAGATCGCCTCGCCGCACACCGCTTCAAAGCTGATCAGGGGTATTTGCCGGTCACGCCAGGTCACTTGCCGCAGGTACCACGGCGGCGCATCGCTGGCCGGTTCGCCGCGCTGGAAGTCGATCAGCTCGGCCACGGCCACATTGGGCAGCAGCAGATGGCGGTCAGCCAAGGGCAACAACAGGCCAGTGAGTTGGCTGGTGCGGTGGTCAAGCATGGGACTTGCTCCAGTAGGCGATGCTTTCCAACAGCACCGACTCTTGGTACGGCTTGCCGAGGTAGTCGTTGACGCCGATGGCCATGGCGCGGTCGCGGTGTTTCTGGCCGGTGCGCGAGGTGATCATGATGATCGGCAGGCGCATCAGGCGCGGGTCGTTGCGCACCTGAATCGCCACCTCGAAGCCGTCCATGCGCGGCATTTCGATGTCGAGCAGCATCAAGTCCGGGGTGTGTTCTTCGAGTACGGCGATGGCGTCGATGCCGTCTTTGGCGGTGAGTACGTTCATGCCGTTGCGCTCCAACAGTCGGCTGGTAACTTTGCGCACGGTGACCGAATCGTCCACCACCAGCACCAGCAGCGGGCGCTTTTTCAGCGGGTCGTTGAGGATCAGCGGCGCGTCGATCGCCTGGGCCGGCAAGGCCGGTTGGCGTGCACGGATGTGTGCGAGCAGATCGATGATCAGCACCACGCGGCCATCACCCAGGATGGTCGCGCCGGACAAGCCCTGCACGCCCGCAAACTGCGGCCCCAGGCCCTTCACTACAATCTCCCGAGTACCGGCCATGGCATCCACATGCACCGCCACGCGCCGCTCGTTGCATTGCACCAGCAGCACCGGCACGGGCTGGTATTGGCCGAGCAATTTCGGGCGGCTGACGGTATGCAGCAGGTCGCCAAGGTAGAACAACTCATAACGCTGGCCGCCATATTCATAACGCGGCGGGTCTTGCTGATAGTGCCCAGCCAACTCGTGGGGCAGCACACGCACCACGCCTTCGATGGTGTTGAGCGGGATCGCATATTGATCGTCCGCGCACTGCACCATCAGCGCCCGGTTAACCGACACGGTAAACGGCAGGCGAATGCGAAAGTGCACGCCCGCACCGGGCGTGGAGTCAATCACCATCGAGCCGCCAAGCTGGCGCACTTCTTCGTGCACCACGTCCATGCCCACACCGCGTCCGGATATCTGGGTGATCTTTTCCGCCGTCGAAAAACCCGGCTGCAGGATGAACTGCAACACGTCGCGGTCGCTGATCTCTTGATGGGGGTCGAGCAGGCCGCGCTTGATCGCCTTGCGCCGCACTGCGTCCAGCGGCACGCCGGCGCCGTCGTCGCGCATATCGAACACGATATCGCCGCCTTCGTGGGTCAGGTCCAAGGTGATACGACCCTTCTCCGGTTTGCCCGCCAGCACACGTGCTTCGCGCGACTCCAGGCCATGGTCGACGGCGTTGCGCAGCATGTGTTCCAACGGCGCGACCATGCGTTCGAGCACGTTGCGGTCCATCTCGCCTTCGGCATTGCCGACCACGAACTCCACGTCCTTGCCCAATTCCTCTGCCACCTGCCGCACGATGCGCTTGAGGCGCGGCAGCATGCGCTCAAACGGCACCATGCGCGTGCGCATCAGGCCTTCTTGCAACTCGGTGTTGATGCGCGCCTGTTGCTGCAACAGGTTGTGCGCATCCTGGTTGCGGCGGTCGAGGGTTTCCTTGAGGTCCAGCAGGTCGGAAGCGGACTCGGACAGCGCACGGGACAGTTGCTGCAACTGCGAATGGCGGTCCATTTCCAGCGGGTCGAATTCTTCATAACCCAGGCGCTCGGCCTCGGCCTGCTGACGGCTGAGGATACGGCCCTGGGTTTCGCTGTCGAGGCGGCGCAGTTGGTCGCGCATACGCTCGATGGTGGTTTCGACCTCGTTGAGGGCCGTGCGCGCATCGTTGACCTGCTGCTCGATGCGCCCCCGGAAAATCGAGGTTTCACCGGCCAGGTTGACTAGGTCATCGAGCAAGTCGGCGGAGATTTTCACCATGTCCGCAGCCGGGTCCATAGCCGCTTCGGCCTTACCGGCGGGCAGTGCAACCGGCGCCAGCGGCTCATCGCTCGGGTGTACCAGGCTCTTGATCCGCTCGATCAGCTTGTCCACCGAGCCCACCGGTAAACCGTCTGCCACCGCGTCGATCATCTGCGCCAAGCGGTCGTGGCAACCTTGCAGCAGCGAAAACAGTTCCGGCGACGGCGCGAGCAAACCAGCGGACAGCCCTTCGTAGAGAAACTCCAGCTCATGGGCCAGATCGCCAATCGGCCCGATCTCGACCATGCGTGCACCGCCCTTGAGGGTGTGCAGGTCGCGCAGCAGGGTTTCCACTTCCTGGCGATTATTCGGCTCGGCCTGCCAACGCACCAGCGCGCTGCCGGAGCTGTCGAGAATGTCGGCGGCTTCTTCGAGGAAAATTTCCAGCAACTCGGGGTCGGCGGTCGCCACTTCGGGTGCTGTGGCCGCGGCTGCGGGCGTGCTGCTGTGGCGCAACTCGCGCAGTTGCGCGATCAAGTCGCTGGCGTCACTCAGCGGTTGCTGGTCTTGCAGTTGATCCAGTTGCAAGGCCAGCCGCTCGTGACTGGCCATCAACACTTGGGACAACTCGGTGGAGTAGCTGTAACGGCGGTCTACCAGGCCTTCGTAGAGGCCTTCCAGCTCATGGGCCAGGTCGCCAATCAGGCCGATTTCGGCCATGCGCGCGCCACCCTTGAGGGTGTGCAAGTCGCGCTGCAACGAAGACAACGGCGCTGCGCTGTCGGGCTCCAGCAGCCAACGTTTGAGCGACTGGCCGGCGCTGTCGAGGATGTCCACGGCTTCTTCGAGGAAAATCTCGACGATCTCATCGTCCATTGCCGTGTCCTGGTTCAACTGCGCCGTGGCCGCGCCCAATTCAGCGATGCTGAGGGCACGGCTGCCGTCGCTTTTGATCAGGCCGGTGGCCGACGGGTCGAGGGCTTCATCGAGCAATTCGCGCAGGGCCTGCACCCGCGCCGGCGCCGGGCTGATTTCCTGCCCCGCAGCCAACTGGTCGAGCATGTTGATCAGCGCGTCATGGGCCTGTTCGGCTTCTTGGAAAAACCGCTCGCTGACCGCCAGGCTGCTCTCCTCCACCGCCCCGTACAGGTCAAGCAAAGCTTCACAGAGTTCGTCGATGCTGTGCAGGTCGGCGATATGCGCGCCCTCGCCCAAGGTGGTCAACTCGTCCAGCAGTGCGGTGAGTTCCTGACGCTCACCGGGGTGCTGCTGCCAGCGGCGCAACAGGCTTTCGGCGTCGAGCAGAATGTCCATGCCTTGGGCCAGGAAGTTGGCGATCAACTGCGGGTCGCGTTTGATACGCAGGCCCGTGTTCGGCGCGTCGAGCAAGGCTTGCAGTTGTTGGTCGAGCAGGCTTTGAGTGCGGCTGATCAGGTCCGGCGCGCCCTTGATTGGCACCAGCGGGTCACTGTCCAGTTGGTGCAGGCCGCGCTGGAACAAGCCTTCGGCTTCCAGCAACAGCTCCACTTCGTCCAGGTCCAGCGGCAGGCGGTGAGCCTTGTATTCGCGGGTCAGGTGATCCAGCGGCCGCGCCAGTTCGGCAATCGGCAGCACACCGGCCATGTAGGCACTGCCTTTGAGGGTGTGCAGGGCACGTTGCAGCTCATCGCTGACTTGCAGCGGCACATGCTCGGCGGCCTGTTGCAGGAAGTGGTTGATGCTCTCCAGGTGGCTCTGGGCTTCGTTGCGGAAGATCTCCAGCAGCATTGGATCGTGCGGCTCGGCGGTGGCTGTTGCAGTGCCACTGGCCAGGGCATGGGCACGGGCGGCCAGGGCGTCGACTTCATCGCGCTGGTGTTGGTCGTCGGTAGCGAAGTCGGCGATCAATTCGGGCAGCAGGGTCACCGCTTCATCCAGTACGTGTTGCACATCGGAGCTGAGGGCCACGCTGCGTTCGAGCACGCGATTGAGCAGGTTTTCCACCGCCCAGGCCAGTTCGGCCAGCACCAGGGCACGGACCATACGCCCGCTGCCTTTGAGCGTGTGAAAAGCCCGGCGCATTTCGCCTTGAGCAGTTTTGTCGGCGCTGTTGGGCAGGTTCCGGTGCAGCACGTCGAGGACTTCGTCGGTTTCTTCGAGGAAGACTTCGCGCAGCTCATCGTCGATAGGTTCTTCATCGGCCGGCGGCGGCAGCAAACTGCCGGGGCGATGCAGCGCCGGCGGATTCAGGCGCGTGATCGGGCTGGCCAAGGCATCGAACTGGGACTGGCTCGGCGTGCTGTCGGCCGACAATGCGCCATCCGGCGCAACCAGCGCCTGACGCCAGGGCTTTTCGGCGGGCAGGTAACCGAGCGCGGCCAAGCCTTGGGTGGCCAGTTCCAGCACGCGTTCGCCAGCGGCGTCAGGGTCCTGGAGCATGCGTTCCAGGTAATACTCAAGGCTGCTGATCACGTCGGCGAAATGCGCCAACTGCGCCTGGGTCGGCGGCGCGTCGTTGACCATCAACTGTTCGTCGACGTAATCGGTGCAACCCCGCATCAGGCTCGCTGCGCGTGGCAGTGGAATCATCGCCAAGGCGCCGCGCACCTGGCTGAGCAGCTCCGGCAGGGATTCCAGGCGTTGGCGGTCCCAGTCGGCTTCAATGCAGTCGATCACCAGCTCTTTGGCTTGGCGCAGGCATTGGCAGGACTCGCGGATCACCAGTTGATGAATCTGCGTCAGGTCGGTGGTGGGCAGGCGGCTTTCTTCGCGGCTTTCCGGTTCGACGGTGCCGACCATGCCGGCCAGCGTGGCCTCGACATAGAGCAAGGCGCCGGCGACGTCCATCAGTACGGCGTCGTTGGGTTCGCGGTGACCTTGCACCAGGCTCAACACCACGGCGAGCTGGTCGATGATCACCTTGCGCGGCTGGCCGAAGCCCAGCACCGCCAAGGTATCGGCGATCTGCCGCAATGGCGCCAGCAGCGCATCCAGGTCGTCGGTGTGTTGGCGGTCGCTGCGCACGAACAAGTCGAGGCGCTCCTTGACCCGCACCAGTTCCTCACACAATGCGCCAAGCACCGACCCCATGGCATTGCGATCCGGCCCCGCCAGCCGCGCCCGTTCGGCATCGACCACGGCACTGTCGGGCAAG
Organism: Pseudomonas sp. PA-5-4B; assembly: GCF_021606215.1. Lineage (NCBI taxonomy): Bacteria > Pseudomonadati > Pseudomonadota > Gammaproteobacteria > Pseudomonadales > Pseudomonadaceae > Pseudomonas > Pseudomonas sp. PA-5-4B. The sequence continues at coordinate 6,229 of NZ_WKDB01000111.1, forward strand.
GCCTCATCCAGGCCGTAGCGTTCCTTGAGACTTTGCATGCGCGGCGTCGGACGAGTGACCTTGGCCACATAAAACAGCAGGCTCTTGAGCAGTTCGTCGGGCGCCGGCTGGTTGATACCGCCGATGCCCTGGGCCAGCAGGCGCTTGAGTTGCTTGTCGCTGGCCTTGAGCAGGCTGCGCAGCGCCGGGCTGTTGGCGATCACGCCGGTGAGCATGCCTTCGACCAGCGCCGAGGTGACTTGCCACAACGGCAACAGCGGCGCGCCCTGGCACAGCGCTTCGAGGCGCGCAAACACCCGCGCCATGTCTTCCAGGTTGCTCGGGCCATGGTCTTCGCGCAGCAGGCCGGCCAAGGCTTGTTGGAGCAATTTGTGCCACTGGTGCAATTGTTCGTGCAGTTCTGGCACTGCGCGCTGGGCCAGGGCTTCGTCGGGCAGCGGTGCAATCGACAGCAGTTGCGGGCTGAACAGACTGGTTTCCGACAACAGGCTTTCGCCGCGGGCGCTGCGCAGGTCGTTGAGCAGCGGCAACACCACCAACGGCAGGTCGCGGCGGGCGCTGTGTACGCGGTCCAGATACAACGGCAATTGGCTGAGGGCTTGTTGCAGCAGGCGGATGCTTTCATCGCGCTGGCCGACGCGCTCGGCTTGCAGGGCCAGGGTCAATTCTTCGATTTCTTCGGCGAGCAACGCCGCACCGTAGAACTCGACCATTTGCAGCGCGCCATGCACTTGGTGGATGGCGGCCAGGCACTCGGCGATGGCGTCGCTGTCGTGGGTTTCGACAAACGCATCCAGCGCCGAACGGGCCTGCTTCAGGGTTTCGGCAATGTCGCCCTTGACCCATTCAAGGGCCACGTAGTCGTGCCGATCAACCATAACTGCTCCGCTTAAAATTTATGAGTTGCTGGTGTTGCCAAGAACAATCGAGATCACCTGTGGGAGCTGGCTTGCCTGCGATGGCGGACTGTCAGGTGATACCTGTGCAACTGACCCACCGCTATCGCAGGCAAGCCAGCTCCCACATCAGATAGCATTTCAATCATCGGCCTGTTTAGGCGGCGGCAGGGTGAAACCCGACACCGACCGGCGCAACTGACTAGCCATCTTTGCCAAATTGCCGATGCTCTCCGCCGTGGCCGTAGAACCCGACGACGTCTGCGTGGTGATCTGCTGAATCACATTCATCGTCAGCGAGATCTGCCCCGCCGATGAGGTCTGTTGCTGCGCCGCATTGGAGATGCTCTGAATCAACGCCGCCAGGGTTTTCGACACGCCTTCGATCTCTTCCAACGCCACCCCGGCGTCCTGGGCCAGCCGTGCGCCACGCACCACTTCGGTGGTGGTTTGTTCCATGGAGATAACCGCTTCGTTGGTGTCGGCCTGAATCGCCCGCACCAGGGTTTCGATTTGCCGGGTGGCGGCGGATGAGCGCTCGGCCAGCCGCTGTACTTCGTCGGCCACCACCGCAAAACCGCGCCCGGCGTCACCGGCCATGCTCGCCTGGATGGCGGCGTTGAGGGCGAGGATGTTGGTCTGGTCGGCAATGTCGTCGATCAGGCTGACGATATCGCCAATCTCCTGGGAAGATTCGCCCAGGCGTTTGATGCGCTTGGCGGTGTCCTGGATCTGTTCGCGGATGTTGTCCATGCCATGGATGGTGTTGTGCACCACCTCGTTGCCCTTGTTGGCGATTTCCACCGAGCGCTCCGCCACGGCCGAAGATTCGGCGGCGTTGGCCGACACTTGATCGATGGACTGGGCCATCTGGTTGATCGCCGTGGAGGCTTCGGCGATCTGCTGGGCTTGATGCTCCGAAGCCTGGGCCAGGTGCATGGCGGTGGCCTGGGTGTCCTGCACCGCACCGGCCACTTGCCCGGCGGTGAGGTTGATGGTCGCGACCAGATCGCGCAGTTGGTCGACGGAGTAGTTGATGGAGTCGGCGATGGTGCCGGTGAAGTCCTCGGTGACCGAGGCGGTCACGGTGAGGTCGCCATCGGCCAGGTCTTCGATTTCATCTAGCAGGCGCATGATCGCGTTCTGATTGCGCTCGTTCTTCTCGGCGGTTTCATGCAGTTGGCGGTTGGTTTCGCGCACCATCACCAGGCCGATCAGAATGATCGAGGCCAGTGCCAGCAAACCCAGCACGTAGCCACCAATGGTGTCGAAACTTCGCCCGCTGGCGAGGTTTTCAAAACCGGTGGCCAGGTGCGAGGCCTCATCGAGGAGGGTTTGCGACAGGTTGAAGATATTGCTCGCCGAGGCCCGTACCTGGAACAGCTGCGGCGAGGTTTCGAGGATTTCATCCACGGAGCCGGAGACAAACTCGAACAGCTCCGAAATTTCCGCCAGCCGCGCGCGCGCGTCATGGTCTTCGACCTGGGTAATGCGCAAGCCCGGGTTGCCATTGAGCATGCCGTTGAGCACCACACCGAAGCGGCTGGCATCGCGGCCAAAGGCATCGGCGGCTTGCACGGCGGTTTCGTCGCCCGCCAGCACGGTGTTGACCGCGCCGAGAATACGTTCGGCCAACAGCGATTGGCGTTGAGCCAACGCTACCTGGCTGGCCGGTGCGCCACGTTGCAGCAGGATATCGACGACCTTTTCCGATTCCATCTGCAATTGCGGCACGGTTTCGGCGAGGGTCGCAGCCACTTGATGCAGGGACAACACGGTTTGTTCGCTGGCGAGAATCGCGTCGGTGTTTTTCAGCAGCGCTTCCCAGTCGGTCTGCACCGCGCGCATTTCCGCACGAACCGCACTGGGCGCGGCGGGCAGGCCGGTTTCGGTATCACCTTTTTTCAGGTAGCCCCAGCGCTGGGCAAAGTCGTTGCGCGCATCGCCCAGCAATTTGAACGCGGCGGCCTTGCCGGCAGCGGCCTCGGTGGCGTTTTTGGCGATGCGTTGGGACAGCACACGCAGCTCACCGGCGTGGCCGATGTACTGCTTGTCATAGGTGGACTGAGTGTTGAGGTACGCGAAGTTGGCGAACAACAGCATGATGAACACGATCAGCGCAATAAACAGCACGATGATCTGTGAGCGGCTGCGCGATGCGGCCTGGGGTTTGGGCGTGGTGACGGTGGTCATGCGGCAACATCCATGAAGCCTGGGGCCTGGGCCAGAGCGAAGGGGCTGAAGACCTGCCACAGCGGGTCGCCGTCGAACTGGCCGAGGATAAACGGCGCGCCGGGTGCGGCGCTGGTCAACAAAGCGTCTTGTGCGAAATGCTGCATGCCCACCACCTCGTCTACCAGCAGCCCGACAAACAGGTCGTTGTACTCGACCACCAGCACCCGCCGTTGCTTGCGTGCCTTGGACAATTCAAGGCCAAGAAAGCCGCCCAAGTCCATCACCGGCAGCAAACGCCCACGCAGGTTGGCCACGCCCTTGACCCACGGCTTGACGCCGGGCATCAAGGTGCAACGCGGCTCATGCAGCACTTCGGCGACTTCGCCCATCGGCGCCACGTACCAGTGTGGCCCCAGGCGAAAGCCGATCCCGCTCCAGCGTTGCAGGCGAGCTTCCTGGGACGGCAGGTCGGCGGCCAGCAGGCGGCAGCGGCGGTCGATGTCCAGCAGCAGCTCGAAGGCGGTTTGCGACTCGGTCATGATCGCGAGCCTTTAGCCGGCCAGTACCTTGTTCAAGGTGGCGATCAGGGTGTCTTCGTCCACAGGCTTGGTCAGGTAATCCTTGGCACCCTGGCGCGCGCCCCAGATTTTGTCGGTTTCCTGATCCTTGGTGGTGATGATGATGATCGGAATGCCGTTGGTTTCCGGCTCCTTGGACAGTTGGCGGGTAGCCTGGAAGCCGTTGAGGCCCGGCATCACGATGTCCATCAGCACGGCGTCGGGTTTTTCCTGGCGGGCCAGGGCCACGCCGTCCGCGCCGTTTTCGGCCTTGAGCACCACGTGGCCGTGCTTTTCCAGCATGCCGGTGAGTTTGTACATTTCAGTCGGCGAATCGTCGACGATCAGAACGCGTGCCATGGTTTTCCCCACTACATTGGTCGGCGCCGGCCCTTGTGAGGCGGCGTCAGTGTGCTTGTTCTACTGCGGCAAACCCAGGCACGTAAGCCTTGATTGCGCCCAGCAGTTCTTCCTTGCTGAAAGGCTTGGTCAAAAACTGATCGACACCAACGATGCGCCCCTTGGCCTTGTCGAACAGGCCGTCTTTAGAAGACAGCATGATCACCGGGATCGACTTGAACGCCGGGTTGTTCTTCACCAGGGCGCAGGTCTGATAGCCATCCAGGCGCGGCATCATGATGTCGACAAAGATAATGTGCGGGTGATGATCAACAATCCGGGCCAGGGCATCGAAACCGTCGATAGCCGTGATCACATCGCAGCCCACGTTCTTCAACAGCGTCTCGGCGGTGCGGCGGATCGTTTTTGAATCATCGATCACCATCACTCTCAAGGCGTTGGAATGCTGTTCCATATCTGCTCTACCATCGCCACAGCGAATCGGTTTTCGGTGTGTACTGCCTGATGTTGCACAGGATGAGCGCCGCAAGCCTTGGAATTCAAGGGCTGCTGCGCCGTGGCAGTCTTTTTAGCACAGTCTCCGGGCGCAATCTATCGAGCAACCGGCCAGGTGGTTTTTCCTTGACCCACAACAGCCGCAGCGCCACTCTGACGCCACTTTTATGCGCCCTAATTTGCTAGAGGAAATCCCCCATGAGCGTTCGCGTCGGCATTGTCATGGACCCTATCGCCAGCATTTCCTATAAAAAGGACAGCTCGCTGGCCATGCTCCTGGCCGCCCAGGCCCGCGGCTGGACCCTGTTCTATATGGAGCAGCGCGATCTTTACCAGGGCGACGGCGAGGCCCGCGCGCGCATGCGCCCGTTGCAGGTGTTTGCCAACCCTGAGAAGTGGTTTGAGCTGGCGGACGAGATCGACAGCCCGTTGAGCGATCTGGACGTGATCCTGATGCGCAAAGACCCGCCGTTCGACATGGAATTCGTCTACTCCACCTATCTGCTGGAGCAGGCTGAGCGCGCCGGTGTACTGATCGTCAACAAGCCGCAGAGCCTGCGCGACTGCAATGAAAAGCTGTTCGCCACGCTGTTTCCGCAGTGCACGCCGCCGACCGTGGTCAGCCGCCGCGCCGACGTGCTGCGTGAATTCGCCGCCAAACACGGTGATGTGATCCTCAAACCGCTGGACGGCATGGGCGGCACGTCGATCTTCCGTCACCGCGCCGGTGACCCGAACCTGTCGGTGATCCTGGAAACCCTGACCGCGCTGGGCACCCAGCAGATCATGGGCCAGGCTTATATTCCGGCGATCAAGGATGGCGACAAGCGCATCCTGATGATCGACGGCGAACCGGTGGATTACTGCCTGGCGCGTATTCCGGCAGCCGGCGAGACCCGTGGCAACCTGGCGGCCGGTGGTCGCGGTGAAGCACGCCCGTTGTCGGACAAAGACCGTTGGATCGCCTCTCAGGTTGGCCCAACCCTGCGGGAAAAAGGCCTGCTATTTGTAGGACTAGACGTAATTGGTGAGAACCTCACCGAAATCAACGTCACCAGCCCGACCTGTATTCGCGAGATCGACAATGCATTTGGCACGAACATCGGCGAAATGCTGATGGCGGCCATTGAGCGCAAGCTACAAGCCAAGTGACATAGAACAGCCGGACATAAACCAACATTGCGTTATCATGCGCCACCTGTGAAACGCGCGATGTTGGTTTTTTTGTCATGACACTCCCGTCCGATCTGCCCTACGAACTCTCCCATAGCGGCGTGCGCCCGGCTGATCGGCTCGGATTTACCCTGTTCCTGGCCGCCTTGATCCACCTCGCCCTACTGCTCGGCCTGGGCTTCACCTACGTCGAGCCCAAGCAGATCAGCAAAACCCTGGAAATCACCCTCGCCACGTTCAAGAGCGAAAAAAAGCCCGAAAAGGCCGATTTTCTTGCCCAGGACAACCAGCAAGGCAGCGGCACCCTCGACAAGAAGGCCGTGCCCAAGACCACCGAAGTGGCGCCTTTCCAGGACAACAAGGTCAATAAAGTC
>NZ_WKDB01000112.1:0-12211 GCF_021606215.1 Pseudomonas sp. PA-5-4B
GAATCAACACGGTGGTGCGCGTGCCTCAGGGCAAGCGACTGTGGCTGGGCGCGTTTGAACGTGAGGGCGGCGTGGGTTCCGGTCGGCGCGCCGAGGTACGGCTGTTTGTGATCCAGGCCCGGGCGGTTGGTGCAGAGCCGCGGATGCTGGCGGGTGCTATCGGGCCGCCGCCGCTGACGCAAAGTCAATATGAGCGTGTGCAACGCGCATTTGTGCGCGAAAACCGCGAAGCCTCTGACATCCAATAACTTTCTGAACGCCTATCAACGCTTTCCTGAGTGTTCGTTGCCGGTAATGGCGAAAAGTCCTACGCGATACGCACACAAAGCCTCGATTACATGGGCTTTTCCCTAGCGTTGTTCAGGGGCCGACTTTCTATAGTCGCGGGGTTGGCGTATCGACCGTTTCTGGAAACAAGGTAATCAATGTCAGTAGATCAGGTACAGAGGTGAATATGACCCTCGCGAATGAAGAACTGGCAGCCTCGTGGTTTTTTGCCGGATGGACCTTGCATGTTGATGGCCGGTTAACGGGTGAGGGTGTGGATATTCAGCTGCCACCCAAGGAGTGGCAGGTGCTGCGGTTGCTGTTGGCATCCGGTGGTGTGCTGATGACCAAGGACCGTTTACTCGAGCAGGCCTGGTCCCGTGGCGAGGTTGCGGAAGAGTCGCTCACCCGTTGTATCTATGAATTGCGCAAGCACTTGAGAGAAGACAAAGGCTTTATCAAGACGATCTATGGCAGGGGGTATCGCTTTACCTGTGCCGTCACCGTTCGGCAACACACCCAACGGCTGCCCGGGCAGGCGTGTGTGCCTCGCATCTGTTCGGCTTGTGGCCAGGTGAACCATGATTAAGCGTTTGCGCAAAGGCTTGCTGCTGTGCCTGCTGATGGGCAGCTACCCGGCCTGGGCCAGTTGTTGGGAGGAAGTCGCCGGCCGGTATGACATTGAGCCGGAGCTTTTGAAAGCCATTGCTGTGGTGGAGTCGGGCGCACGCGCGGGCGCGATGAACCCGGGTAATAGCGATGGTTCGCGAGACATTGGCCTGATGCAGATCAACAGCATGCACTTGCCTCGTCTGGCCAAGCAGGGGATTACCGAGGAAAGGTTGCTGACTGAGCCGTGTTTATCGATCGAGGTGGGGGCTTCGATCCTGGCCGACTTCATCCAGCGCTTCGGTTACAACTGGACAGCCGTGGGGTCCTATAATGCCGGGCCGGCACCCGAGCGTGAGGCATTGCGCCTGCGTTATGCAGAAAAAATCTGGGCGCAGTATGAAGCGTTGGTTGCACATCGCCAGTGACGAATGGACGGCACGCCTCGCACCCGGCGTGCCACCCCGGCTATAATCGCGCCACCTTTCGCCTCCATCCGAGTCTAGCCCGCCCATGTATACCCTGGCCCGCCAGCTGTTGTTCAAACTCTCCCCGGAAACCTCCCACGATCTGTCCCTGGACTTGATCGGTGCCGGTGGCCGCCTGGGGCTCAATGGTCTGGTATGCAAGGCACCGGCAAAAATGCCGGTTTCGGTGATGGGGCTCGATTTTCCCAACCCGGTCGGGCTGGCTGCGGGTCTGGACAAGAACGGCGCGGCCATCGACGGTTTTGCGCAACTGGGTTTCGGCTTTGTCGAGATCGGAACCGTCACGCCACGACCACAACCGGGTAACCCGAAGCCGCGTATCTTCCGTTTGCCCGAAGCCGAGGCAATCATCAACCGCATGGGCTTCAACAACCTGGGCGTTGATAACTTGCTGTCGCGGGTTCAAGCCGCGAAGTACAAAGGCATTCTCGGCATCAATATCGGCAAGAACTTCGACACGCCGGTCGAGCGCGCCGTGGATGATTACCTGACCTGCCTGGACAAGGTCTACGCCCACGCCAGCTACGTCACGGTCAACGTCAGTTCGCCCAACACGCCGGGCCTGCGCAGCCTGCAGTTTGGTGATTCCCTCAAGCAATTGCTCGAAGCCTTGCGCCAGCGCCAGGAAGACCTGGCCGTGCGCCATGGCAAGCGCGTGCCGTTGGCCATCAAGATTGCCCCGGACATGAGCGATGAAGAAACCGTGCTGGTCGCCCAGGCCCTGGTGGATTCGGGCATGGATGCGGTGATCGCTACCAACACCACCTTAAGCCGCGTCGGCGTTGAAGGGCTGGCGCATGGTGACGAAGCGGGCGGCCTGTCGGGCGCGCCGGTGCGGGACCAGAGCACCCATATCGTCAAGGTACTGGCCGCTGAACTGGCGGGGCGCTTGCCGATCATCGCCGTGGGCGGCATCACCGAAGGCAAGCACGCAGCCGAGAAGATCGCTGCCGGCGCCAGCCTGGTGCAACTCTATTCCGGCTTTATCTACAAAGGCCCGGCGTTGATTCGCGAGTCGGTGGATGCCATCGCGGCTTTGCGCTGATAGATCAGCCAATAGATCGTTCCCACGCTCTGCGTGGGAATGCATCCTGTGACGCTCTGCGTCGCCGTTGCGCAAGACCTCAGGTTGGACGCGGAGCGTCCTGGGAGGCGTTCCCACGCAGAGCGTGGGAACGATCAGCCAATTTCCGAGCATTAAAAAGGGCTCCAAAAGGAGCCCCCTGGGCCGAAGCCCGCCGCCCGGATAGGACGTGCGTGGTTAAGTCGTTACAAAATCTTCAAGGTGGTTGTCGGATTAAGTGCCCCGTGTCAGCCGACGGCGTGAAGTTCGTTGAGTCTGTGGATTCCCGCAGTGCCAGTCATACCGTCCCAGTTGTCGCCGCGTCCTTCTCGCCAGCCGTTGATCCAGGCTTGGCGTACCGACGGTAGAGTAAATGGGCAAAGCTCACGGGATTTACCATGAACGCCATATTGATATCCGCGTAAAAATGCTCTTTCCAACGGATCACGCTTAAGTCTTCTCATAGGGTGTTTCCCTCACTTGTTGACTGTCTAGATATCCTTCGGCCCCGCGTGGGGCCGGGCAGGGTTTTCCTGCCGTTGGTGGGCTCGCTGCCGGCGTGGCGAGCCTATGTGTCGGCGTCGTTACGGCGCCAACCTGTGTTGAGTTCTAACCAATAGGTCACATGGATTCAATGATCGTTTTGTCATAAGCACGTAACGATAACGATGCTATAGCCATAAGCTGGGATGGCTTTTCGCCCCATTTAATAGGCAAACCCAGCTATGATGTGCCCTGCATAGAGGATGGGTTTAATCCTTTAGTGAGAATGCCCGCCTGTTGCAGTCGGTTATTATTCGACGAAGGGTCGGAATATTTCTTTTTGTTGCGATGATTTATTTATCTGCCCCGGCAATTCAGGCCCAAACGCCCGGTAGCCGGGGTGGAACGGCACATTCGTGCCACGCGAGCACTCTTCAAGAAAAGTGCTTGATTGAAAACCGAGCCGGCGATGCGTCGCCCGTTCATTTATTGCTGAAAAGCCTGGAATGCCCCATGTCGGACCGTTTTGAACTCTTCCTCACCTGCCCCAAGGGCCTCGAAGGCCTGCTGATCGAGGAAGCCGTCGGGCTTGGCCTTGAGGAAGCCCGCGAGCACACCTCGGCCGTGCGCGGCATGGCCGACATGGAAACCGCCTACCGCCTGTGTCTCTGGTCGCGCCTCGCCAACCGCGTGCTGCTGGTGCTCAAGCGCTTCCCGATGAAGGACGCCGAGGACCTCTACCACGGCGTGCTGGATATCGAATGGGCCGACCACATGGTCCCGGACGGCACCCTGGCCGTTGAATTCAGTGGCCACGGCTCGGGCATCGACAACACCCACTTCGGCGCGCTGAAGGTCAAGGATGCGATTGTCGACAAGCTGCGCACCCCGACCGGCGAACGCCCGTCCATCGACAAGATCAACCCGGACCTGCGCATTCACCTGCGCCTGGACCGTGGCGAAGCCATCCTTTCCCTGGACCTGTCCGGTCACAGCCTGCACCAGCGCGGTTATCGCCTGCAGCAGGGCGCCGCACCGTTGAAGGAAAACCTCGCAGCCGCGATCCTGATTCGCGCCGGCTGGCCGCGTATTGCGGCCGAAGGCGGCGCGCTGACGGACCCGATGTGTGGCGTGGGCACCTTCCTGGTGGAAGGCGCAATGATCGCCGCCGACATGGCGCCCAACCTCAATCGTGAGCTGTGGGGCTTCACCACCTGGCTCGGTCACGTACCGGCGCTGTGGAAGAAGCTGCACACCGAGGCCACCGAGCGTGCTGCCATTGGCATGAACAAGCCGCCATTGTGGGTGCGTGGCTATGAGGCTGACCCGCGTCTGATCCAGCCCGCCCGTAACAACATCGAACGCGCAGGCTTAAGCCACTGGATCAAGGTGTACCAGGGCGAAGTCGGCACGTTCGAGCCGCGCCCGGACCAGAACCAGAAAGGCCTGGTGATCTGCAACCCGCCCTACGGCGAGCGTCTCGGTGACGAAGCCAGCCTGTTGTACCTCTACCAGAACCTCGGCGAGCGCTTGCGCCAGGCCTGCATGGGCTGGGAAGCGGCGGTGTTCACCGGCGCGCCGGACCTGGGCAAGCGCATGGGCATCCGCAGCCACAAACAGTATTCGTTCTGGAACGGCGCGTTGCCGTGCAAGTTGCTGCTGATCAAGGTCAACCCGGACCAGTTCGTCACTGGCGAGCGCCGCACCCCGGAGCAGCGCCAGGCCGAGCGTGAGCAAGCCGCTTACGATCAAGCCCCGACCGAGCCGGTCGAGCGCCAGTACAACAAGAACGGCAACCCGATCAAGCCGGCTCCAGCCCCGGTGGTTGAGCAGGCGCGCCTGAGCGAAGGCGGGCAGATGTTCGCCAACCGCCTGCAAAAGAACCTCAAGCAGTTGGGCAAATGGGCCAAGCGCGAAGGTGTGGACTGCTACCGTGTGTACGACGCTGATATGCCGGAATACTCCATGGCCATCGACCTGTACCACGATTGGGTGCATGTGCAGGAATATGCCGCGCCTAAATCCATCGACCCGGAAAAAGCCTCTGCGCGTATGTTCGATGCGCTGGCCGCGATTCCCCAGGCGCTGAACGTCGACAAAAGCCGCGTGGTGGTCAAGCGTCGCGAACGTCAGAGCGGCACCAAGCAGTACGAACGTCAAAGCGCCCAAGGCAAGTTCACCGAAGTCAGCGAAGGCGGCGTGAAGCTGCTGGTCAACCTCACCGACTATCTGGATACCGGCCTGTTCCTCGACCATCGCCCGATGCGCATGCGCATCCAGAAGGAAGCGGCCGGCAAGCGTTTCCTCAACCTGTATTGCTACACCGCCACCGCGAGTGTGCACGCAGCCAAGGGCGGCGCGCGCAGCACCACCAGCGTCGACTTGTCCAAGACTTACCTGGACTGGGCGCGTCGCAACTTCTCCCTTAACGGTTTCTCTGACAAGAACCGCCTGGAGCAAGGTGATGTGATGGCCTGGCTGGAGGCGAGCCGTGATGAGTTCGACCTGATCTTCATCGACCCGCCGACCTTCTCCAACTCCAAGCGCATGGAAGGCATCTTCGACGTACAGCGTGACCACGTGCAGTTGCTCGACCTGGCCATGGCGCGCCTGGCGCCTGGCGGCGTGCTGTACTTCTCGAACAACTTCCGCAAGTTCGTGCTGGAGGACAACCTCAGCGAGCGCTACGCGGTCGAGGAAATCAGCGACAAAACCCTGGACCCGGACTTCGCACGTAACGCGAAGATTCACCGGGCCTGGAAAATCACCGCTCGCTGATCGCCACACTCAAGCTGCACCAAAAAGCCGCAAGCCCGGAATATTCCGGGCTTGCGGCTTTTTTGCACTGGTCAAACACCGGCCTCATGGTTATAACTTAACGCCTAGCCAAAGTGACACCCCCCGCACGCTGGCGTTGTGAGTGTTGCCTATGCCGATGCAAGCCGTTCGCCCGAAAATACTAGGCTTTATCAGTGAGCAGGCGTCGGCTTGGCTGGTGGCATTGGTGGTGTTATTGGCAGGTGGAGCGCTGACGGTCATCGTCGCCTGGGCGGCCGCCGACCTCTACAAACAGCAAGTGCGCCAGCGTTTCCAGTTATTGGTCAACGAGCGCTACACCCGCCTTCAGGAGCGGTTCGAAGACCAGGAGCAACGCCTGGCCAGCCTGCAGCGTTTCTTCGTCAATTCCAGTGACGTGTCCCGCGCCGAGTTCGATGGTTTCGCCAAGCCTTTGCTTCTGCGCGCCCGCGCCTATGCCTGGGCGCCGCGTATATTTCGCGAACAGCGCAACGCTTTTGAACAGGAAATCTCGCGTCAGCGTGGTACACCTTTCGCCATTAGAGAATTGAACACTTCGGGTGAACTGGCGCCGGCGCCCGAGCGCGACGAGTATGTGCCGGTGCTGTACAGCCAGACCCAAAGCTTGCTGGGTTCGCCCTTGGGGTTCGATCTGTTGGCCCAGCCACTGCGTCGTTCGGTGCTTGAGCGGGTGCAGAAAAGCGGCCGGCCTGCGGTGTCCCAGCCCATGCAGTTGGTGGGCGTAGAACCGGCTTATGCCGCCGGCGTCTTGTTGGTGGCGCCCGTGAGCAAACCCGTCGACACCGAGCCCCATGGTTATGTGATGGCAGTGATCAGCATGCGCCAACTGGTCGCCGATGGTTTGCCCAAGCCCAGCCGCGACAACCTGGTGATGCAGATCGTCGACACTTCCGACACGCAGCAGCGCGTGCTGTACGCGTCCAGCAACGCGGTGGGCGACAGCGGCCTTGTTGCCACGCGTCGTCTCACCCTCGGCGACCATGTGTATGCCTTGAGCGTTCGCGCCAGCCAGGTGTTCGACCAGGCCAATCACTCGTCGATGCACACCATACTGGCCATGGGCGTGCTCCTCAGTCTGCTGCTCAGTGCGTTGCTGTATGTGTTGGTCAGCCAGCGCCAGCGCGCGCTCAAGCTGGTGGAACAACGCACGCAGCAGTTGCACCTGCGTGAGCAGGAGCTTCGCGCAGCCCACGGGCAATTGCGCAGTGTGCTGAACGCCGCCACCCATGTTGCGATCATTGCCACTGACCTGCGGGGTGTGATCAACACCTTCAATGCCGGTGCCGAGAAAATGCTCGGGTTCAAATCCGAGGCGGTGGTGGGGCGACTGACCTTGGAAAGCCTGCATCTGGCCCTGGAACTCGAAGCGCGCGCGGCCAGTTTGAGCGTGGCCTTGGGCAAGCGTATTCCGGCGAGCCAGGCGATGCTGGTGGAAAGCCCGGACAATCTGCACGAGGCGCGCGAGTGGACATTATTGCGCGAGGATGGCCGCTACCTGACGGTGAATATGCTCACAACCGTATTGCTGGACGACTACGGCCTGTGGATCGGGCACCTGGCGATCTACATGGATGTGACCGAACAAAAACGCGCCTACGAGGCGTTGGCCGCGCGCGACCGACTACTCAAAAAGCTCAGTGCCCACGTGCCTGGCGGGATTTTTCAGTTCACCCTCGAACCCAAGGGGAAGGGGCGTTTCATCTATGCCAGCGATGGTATGCGCGATATCTATGAAATCGACACGGGCGTACTGCAGCAAGACGCGGACAAGGTGTTCGAACGCATTCATCCGCAAGACGTGGAGCGTGTGCGCCTGTCGATTCGTCTGTCAGCGCTGCAGTTGAGCCATTGGCGCGAAGAGTACCGGGTGGTGTTGCCGCAACGCGGCCTGCGCTGGATTCGCGGCGAAGCCACGCCGGAGGAGTTAACCGGCGGTGGCACGTTGTGGCATGGCTACGTGTCGGATATCTCCGATCTGAAGCGGGTCGAAGAGGAGCTGCGTGCGCTGTCGATTACCGACTCGCTGACGGGCATTCATAACCGCCGTTATTTTCAGGATCGCCTCAAGGCCGAGATGCTGCGGCTCAACCGAACCAAGGGCACATTGTCGTTGATCATGCTCGATATTGATCACTTCAAGCGCATCAATGACCAGCACGGGCATGCGGTGGGCGATGGGGTGTTGCAGGAAGTGTGCAAACGCATCGGCCGGCGCCTGCGCCGCACGGATGTGTTTTGTCGTTTGGGCGGCGAAGAGTTTGTGGTGCTGTGCCCGCATACCGATGCCGAGCAGGCTTATAGCCTGGCGATGGAGTTGTGGCAGTCGCTGCGCACCGAACCGATGGAGGTGGTGGGCGTGGTGACCGCCAGTTTCGGTGTGGCCAGTTGGCGGATCGATGAAGGGATTGACGGGCTGCTGCTGCGCGCGGACTCGGCGGTGTATGTGGCCAAGCAGGCGGGCCGCGACCGGGTGGAGGCCGAGCGCTTGCGCGCCTGATCGTTCCCACGCTCTGCGTGGGAATGCCTCTTGTGACGCTCTGCGTCACGCTTTGGGACGCAGAGCGTCCCAGGCTGCGTTCCCACGCGGAGTATGGGAACGATCAATTACAAAATGGGCGCTGCGGCTGTCAGCTTCGGCTGGCGATACAGGTCCAGCAGCACCTGATCGAGCACCGAAGAAGCCCCCCATGGCTTCGAATCGTTGAGTATCGCCACCACCACCCAGGTGTTGCCATTGTTGTCGCGGCTGAACCCGGCAATGGCGCGCACGGTGTTCAAGGTGCCGGTCTTGACGTGAGCCTCACCGCGCAGAGCCGTGGTTTTCAGGCGTTTGCGCATGGTGCCGTCGGTGCCGGCAATCGGCAGCGAACTGATGTATTCCGCCGAGTACGGGCCTTTCCACGCCGCTTGCAGCATGGCCGCCATTTCGCGGGCGCTGACGCGTTCGGCGCGGGACAGGCCGGAGCCGTTCTCCATCACCAGGTGCGGCGCGGTGATGCCTTTTTTCGCCAGCCACTGACGCACCACGCGTTGCGCGGCCTTGGCGTCGTCGCCATCGGCGTCGTTGCGGAACTGCGCGCCCAGGCTCAGGAACAACTGCTGGGCCATGGTGTTGTTACTGTATTTGTTGATGTCACGGATGATTTCCGCCAGGTCCGGCGAGAACGCACGAGCCAGCACTTTAGCGTCCTTGGGCACTGGTGCCTGGATATCACGGCCCTGGATGGTGCCGCCCAACTCCTGCCAGATCGCACGCACGGCGCCGGCGGTGTAGGTGGCGTGGTCGAGCAGCGACAGGTAGGTCTGCGAGCTGCACCCATCGCCCAACTGGCCGCTGACCGTCACGGTCACGCTGCCATCGGCGGCGGTCACCGGGCTGTAGCGCACATCGCCAGTGCATTGCTTGGCGTTGGAGACTTTGACCTGGTTGTCGATGCGGATGCTCGCAATCGGCGGCTCGACCGACACGATCACCCGGCCCGAGTCATTGCGGGTGACAAAGCGCAGGGCCTTGAGGTTGACCAGCAGGGCGTCCGGCTTGACCAGGAACGGCTTGTTCTCGTCGTTGCCGTCGTCATTGAATTCAGGCAATTGCGGCTGATTGAAGAAACTGCGGTCCAGCACCAGGTCGCCGGTGACTTGCTGTACGCCATTGGCGCGCAGGTCACGCATCAACAGCCAGAGTTTTTCCATGTTCAGCTTGGGGTCGCCGCCGCCCTTGAGGTAGAGGTTGCCGCGCAACACGCCACCGCTGAGGGTGCCGTCGGTGTAGAACTCGGTCTTCCACTGGTGGTTGGGGCCGAGCATTTCCAGGGCCGCGTAGGTGGTGACCAGCTTCATGGTGGAGGCCGGGTTAACCGAAACATCAGCGTTGAACACGGTCGGCGTGCCGGGCCCGGTGAGGGGCAGCATCACCAACGACAGCGAAGTATTGGGTATTTTGGCTTTCTGCAGTGCCTGCTGAACATTTGGCGGCAGGCTGTTGTTGATCGGCGCGGCGGTGACGGAAAAAGCCAGAGGTAGAAGAAAACCGGCAAAGAGTACTGAACGAAAAGAGTTGATCATAAGGAATAAAACCCTACTGCTGAGAAGGGTGAAAAAGGTGAGGGGTATGGAAGAAAATCCCTCATTGGTCACGAAAGTGTCGGCATTATGCCCCAAGGTGGATCCAGTTGTAGCTGAACGATAGCGGGTATTTCGGGTTTTTTTGCAGACCAATGGCCGCCCGTCCCATAGAGTCGGGCAAAGGTCGGCTTAAACTGCTAAAGTGCCGGCCGTTATTACTTAAGAGGATTGTTCCAATGGCGACTAACCGTTCCCAGCGTCTGCGCAAAAAACTGTGCGTTGATGAATTTCAAGAGCTGGGTTTCGAACTGAACCTGGACTTCAAAGAAGACCTGAGTGAAGAAGCTACCGATGCTTTCCTCGAAGCATTCATCAAAGAAGCCATGGAAGCCAACGGTCTGGGCTATGTCGGCGGCGATGACTTCGGTCTGGTTTGCCTGCAGAAGCGTGGCTCGGTCAACGAAGAGCAACGCGTAGCTGTTGAAAGCTGGCTCAAAGGCCGCAGCGAGCTGAAAAGCGCTGAAGTCAGCCCACTGCTGGACGTGTGGTATCCGGAAAAGCCGATCAACGCGGCTAAGTGATACTAAAAAAACGGCGACCCTCGGGTCGCCGTTTTTTTATGCCTTGCGCCAATTCAGAATCAACAGCGTCAACACCCCCGCCACAATCCCCCAGAACGCCGAGCCGATGGAAAACAGCGTCAAGCCAGACGCGGTGACCATAAAGGTGATCAGCGCCGCTTCCCGCTCCTTGGGCTCATTCATGGCGATACTCAAACCATTGATGATCGAGCCAAACAACGCCAGGGCCGCAATCGACAGCACCAGTTCCTTGGGCAACGCTGCGAATAACGCCGCCAAGGTGGCGCCGAACACCCCGGCGATCCCGTAGAACACCCCGCACCAGACGGCCGCGGTGTAGCGCTTGTTGCGGTCTTCATGGGCATGTGGCCCGGTGCAGATGGCTGCACTGATGGCCGCCAGGTTGATGCCGTGGGAGCCAAAGGGCGCCAGCACCAGCGAGGCCAGCCCTGTTGCGGTGATCAACGGCGAGGCGGGTACGGTATAGCCGTCAGCGCGCAACACGGCGACGCCGGGCATGTTTTGTGAGGTCATTGCCACCACAAACAACGGGATACCGATGCTGATGGTCGCCGCCAGCGAGAAGTGCGGCGTGGTCCACACCGGTGTTGCCACTTCCAGGTGGAAACCGCTGAAGTCCAGCAAACCCATCAGCCCTGACAACAGGGTGCCGATTACCAGCGCGGCCAGTACTGCATAACGCGGCGACAGGCGCTTGATGATCAGATAGGTGAAAAACATCCCCAGCACCAGGCCAGTGCGATGTTGCGCGGCGACAAAAATCTCGCTGCCGATCTTGAACAGAATCCCCGCCAGCAAGGCGGCCGCCAATGAGGCGGGGATGCGCTTGACCAGTTTTTCAAAGCTGCCGGTCAGCCCGCAGAGCGTGACCAGCACCGCGCAGGTGATATAGGCGCCGATGGCCTCGCCGTAACTTACTCCACCCAGGCTTGTGATCAGCAGCGCGGCGCCGGGCGTGGACCAGGCAATGGTGATCGGCGTGCGATAGCGCAACGACAGGCCGATGCTGCACACCGCCATGCCGATAGAGATCGCCCAGATCCACGAAGAAATCTGCGCCGTGGTCAAACCGGCTGCCTGGCCGGCCTGGAACATCAGCACCAGGGAACTGGTGTAGCCGGTCATCATGGCAATGAAGCCGGCGACGACGGCCGACGCAGAAGTGTCGGCCAATGGGCGCAAGGGCGCTTGAGTGGCGTCGGTCATGGCGAGGTGTTCCTTTTACCTGGGAAAAAGCGAATTCAAGCCTAAACTCAAACGTAACCACTCATTGCAATACAGCCGCCGCCGCAAATAGCCGTACAGTGTGTTGGCGCACTGGGTTGTGTACAATGTGCCCTGTTTTTAGGTGATACTTGCCAGCAACACGCTGTTGACGTATTACCGTTAATTCGCCGCCGTTCTCCAAACCCCGAGTGCCCATGAACGAACAGTTGCAACCTCTCAAGAAACAACCGCGAGCCGGCAAGGCTGGTCGCAGCGGAACCCAGGACGATATCGTCTACGCGCATATCTTCGAGGCGATCCTCGAACAACGCCTGGCGCCCGGTACCAAATTGAGTGAAGAAGCACTGGGCGAAATCTTCGGCGTCAGCCGCACCATC
This sequence comes from Pseudomonas sp. PA-5-4B, assembly GCF_021606215.1. Taxonomy (NCBI): domain Bacteria; kingdom Pseudomonadati; phylum Pseudomonadota; class Gammaproteobacteria; order Pseudomonadales; family Pseudomonadaceae; genus Pseudomonas; species Pseudomonas sp. PA-5-4B. Next base: position 11,999 of record NZ_WKDB01000112.1, read on the forward strand.
ATCCGCCGCGCGCTCTCGCGCCTGGCCCATGAAGGCGTGGTACTGCTGCGGCCCAATCGCGGTGCGGTAGTGGCGAGCCCAAGTGTAGAAGAAGCGCGCCAGGTGTTCCTGGCCCGGCGTCTGGTCGAGCGGGCGATCACTGAATTGGCGGTGCAACACGCCACGGCTGAGCAACTGGCCGAGTTGCGCCAGATGGTCAACGACGAGCGCGAC
>NZ_WKDB01000113.1:0-11643 GCF_021606215.1 Pseudomonas sp. PA-5-4B
GCTATGGGCCTACCTCTTGTCGCGCGCCTGGTTCCACAGGAGCTGGAGCAACCTGTTAGTCGCCGGTGTGGTGGCGGTGTTTTATGGCGGGTTGATCATGGGGTTTGTGCCGCGCCAGGGGATTTCCTTCGAAGGGCATCTGTTTGGTGCGCTCGCCGGCTTTATTGCTGCCAAGGTACTTCTCTCAACACCGCGCAGCAGGTTTAATGCCGGGTGAACGCACTTGCGCCTACCGACGCTGAGGCGATGGCGTCAGGAATCAAGTACCCAGGGAGTCAGGGGCGACATGTCGAATTTTCTTGTGTGGCGCTCGGGCGTCATCTTCCGCTTTTATTGTTTCTCATCTATTCCCTTCTCTATCGCTTCCACCCACCTCAAGGAACTCTCCAATGGGATGGTTTAAACAGTTGATGGGGCTTGAGGCCCCACAAACGAATGCCGAGTCAATATCGCCGCTGCCGACCACCGGCCCGCTAGGCCTGGCGCCCGGCAAAGGCGTGATGTTCGACACCACCCTGAAATTGTTGCTCGATGGGAAAACCTCGGTGGTGATCCCCGGCTCCCAGGAAGTCTGGGCCAACGGCACCGTTGACCTCGGGCAATCGACCTGGCTGTCGCGCTACTACATGAACGACGAAGATTACTGGCTGCAAGTACACACCACCGGCGAAGTCGCCGGGCAGGTCGAGTCGGTGATCCTGTTCAATTACTTGAGCTACGTCACCCTCAGCAGCGAAGCGGAACTGCGCAGGCTGGCAGGCCCACAAAGCCTGATCGGGCTACCGACTTACACCCACAACGGCGTCGAATACACCCGTGTTTGGGGCAGCGAAGCCGGCCAGACCGAACTGGTGGCGATGAGCGAGCGCGTGATAAACCCGGAAGACGCCTATAACGTCGAGCACCGTTCGATGCTGTACGCCCGTGACACCGGCCTGACCGATCGCCGCGAGTTCCTGCTGTTTTCCGTCGAAGAAGATGCCGAGGGTGGCATCAGCCTGAGCACGTCGCTGGGCATTTCGCTGTACACAACCGACCTGACTGCGCTCTAAAAAAGGAAGCCATCCATGCTAGAAGCTCTCTCCATTTCCCTGAACAAAGCCGCTGTGCTCGGCTTTGTCATCTACATCCTGGGGGCTGCGGTGCTGTTCGCGCTGTTCCAGTTCATCTACACCCGCATCACTCCGCACAAGGAGTTCGAACTGATCCGCGCCGGCAACGTTTCGGCGTCGGTCGCCCTGGGCGGCGCGATCATTGGCTTCGCCATTCCGGCCAGCAATGTGATTGCCTACTCCATCAGCCTGCTGGATTTTGTCGTCTGGTCGGTGATCGCCGCCGTCGTCCAGTTGCTGGCGTTTCTGCTGACCAGCCTGGTGCTCAAAGGCACGTCCGAGCGCATCAAGAACGGCGAAGTCGCGGCCGGCATCTACGTGGCCGCCGTGGCTATCAGCGTCGGCATGCTGAACGCCGCGTGCATGACGCCCACCCAGTACTGATTGCGCACGGAGCTCTCGATGAAACGAAGCAAGTACGTCCAGCTGTCGCTGGCAGCGTCGGTCGCCATGGCGATATCCGGCTGCGGGCCGACCGAAAAAACCTACGATTTGCAGAAGAAGTACAACTTCCAGTCGGTACAGCAGTGCGCCGATGAAAAGCTGCCGGTCGACGTCTGCTCCGACGCCTACATGACCGCTATGGCCGAGCACCGCCGCATCGCGCCGGTGTACGACAGCCAGACCGATTGCGATGCCGACTTTGTCGCCGACTGGTGCCAGCAAGACTCCTCCGGCAAGTTCATCCCAAGGCTGGGCGGTTTCGAACTGACCGCCGAAGGCCAGGTGACCCAATCCCAGGTCGATGCGGCCAATGCCCAAGTCGCCGGTTCGCAAGCCAACAGCGGTGGCTCAGGTTTCTCCACCAGCAGCCTGCTGACCGGCCTGTTGATCGGCAACATGCTCAGCAACAATCGCAACAGCTACCGCTCCGAGCCGGTGTACCGCTACCGCGATGATCGTGGCAATTACGGCAACTCGACGCTCAACCAGCGTGTCTCCAACGGGGCGACCTTTGGCCGTTCCAACCAGGCCCGATACGGCAGCAGCAACTACTCCAACACGCTGCGCTCCTCCAGCAAGCCGGTGAACGTCGCGTCGTCCACCTCCCGTGGCGGCTTCGGCAGCAAAGCCAGCGCCCGTAGCGGCTGGGGCGGCGGCGGGTCGAGCAGTTAAGGAAGCCAGTTCATGAAGAAGATCCACTGCGCAGAACGCCATGACTGGAAACAAACCGCCGACAGCCTCGGCTTCCTGTTCCACACCATCGACGGCGAACCCTACTGGGACGAAAGCGCGTACTACCAGTTCACGCTCCAGCAAATCGAGCGCGACCTCGAAGACCCGACCACCGAGATCCATGACATGTGCATGGACCTCGTGGCCCGCGTGGTGCAAAACGAGGAATTGCTGGAACGCCTGAGCATTCCCGCGCCGTTCTTCGACATGATCCGCACCTCATGGCTCGAAGGCCACCCGCACCTGTACGGGCGCATGGACTTCTCCTACAACGGCAGCGGCCCAGCCAAACTGCTCGAGCTCAACTACGACACACCCACCAGCCTCTACGAAGCGGCGGCGTTTCAGTGGGGCTGGCTGGAACAATGCATCGAACGCGGCCTGCTGCCCAAGCACGCCGACCAGTTCAACAGCATCGACACCAAGCTGCATCAAGCTTTCGCCCAATTGCAGCTCAACCAGCCGTTCTACTTCGCCTCGATGAAAGACTCGATCGAAGACAAAGGCACCACCGACTACCTGCGCCTGGTCGCCGAAAAAGTCGGCATCGAATCCCGCCACATCGACATCGAAGACATCGGCCTCACCAGCGAAGGCCGCTTCGTCGACCTTGAGGATCGCTGGATTCCCCACTTGTTCAAACTGCACGCCTGGGAATTCATCTTCCACGAACCCTTCGGCGCCGCGATTGCCCAGAGCGACACCCAGTTCTTCGAGCCCGCGTGGAAAGCCATCCTCTCCAACAAAGGCATCCTGCCGCTGCTGTGGGAGTTCAATAAAGGCCACCCGAACCTGCTTGCCTCCCACCTGGACCCCGACCCCGGCAAAGCCGTGCCAAAGGGCTGGGTGCGCAAACCGTTCTTCTCCCGCGAAGGCGCCAACATCGAACTGCAAACCGCCGACGGCCTGATCGTAAAAGAAGACGGCCCCTACACGGACGCGCCGTTTATCCTTCAAGAATTTGCGCCGCTGCCGAGGTTTGGCGACAGCTACACACTGATCGGCTCCTGGGTCATCGCTGACCAAGCCGCAGGCATCGGCGTGCGCGAAGACAACAGCCTGATCACCAAGGACTCAAGCCGGTTTCTACCGCACCTGATTCTCGACTGAGCCACCCCAATTGCAACGCAGCAAAGCCCAAATGTGGAAGCGGGCTTGCCCGCGATGACGGTATGTCAGCCACCGAATGTAGTGACTGATTCACCGCCATCGCGGGCAAGCCCGCTCCCACAGGTTAAAGCCGCTCAACCTCACCCCTGACGCGCTGCCAGCACCGAATAGCTGTTCATCAAGTTCCGATAGTTAGGAATCCGCTGCGACAACAAATTCCCCAGCCCCTCGATATCGTTGCGCCAGTCACCCTGCAACTCACACGCCACCGAAAACCAATTCATCATCTGCGCCCCCGCTTGCACCATCCGGCTCCACGCCGCCTGCTGCACCGTCGTATTAAACGTGCCCGACGCATCCGTCACCACAAACACCTCAAACCCCTCCGCCAGCGCCGACAACGTCGGGAACGTCACACACACATCCGTCACCACACCCGCAATGACAATCTGCTTACGCCCAGTCGCCTTGACCGCCTTGACGAAATCCTCGTTGTCCCACGCATTGATCTGACCAGGGCGAGCGATGTACGGCGCCTGCGGGAACATCTCCTTCAACTCCGGCACCAACGGGCCGTTTGGGCCTTGCTCGAAGCTGGTGGTGAGGATGGTCGGCAAGTTGAAGAACTTGGCGACGTCCGCCAGGGCCAGCACGTTGTTCTTGAACTCGTTGGGGGAGAAGTCCTGCACCAGCGAGATCAGGCCGGTTTGGTGGTCGATCAGCAGAACAATGGCGTCGTCTTTGTTCAAGCGGCTGAGGGTTGGCGTGCTCATGGTTGAAGTCCTTTTTTGATTGGGTTGGTTTGGCGTTGCGTTCAACATGGGCACAGATTAATGGGTGGGTTGGACGTGATAAATCGGCTGGCATGTGTCTTACCGTCAACTTAAAAAGGACAATCAAACCGACGGAACAAACACGGGGACTTTTTGGCCGCTCGGCGTGGGCGCAAACGCCACCTTGAGCCGTTGCCCGATGCACAAGCGGTGCGCAGCCTCACACTGGATGACCGACAACATCGTTGGCCCTTCGTCGAGCGTCACGTAGGCAATGCAATGCACGTCGTCTGCGCGCCCGCTATAGCTGAAGCTGTACAAGGTGGCGCCACCGCTGGCGACGATCCAATCGGTTGCGGTGCTGCCGGTGAACGGGCTGTGATCGCGGGGGTAGTAGTAGGCCTTGCCGGTGTCCAGGCAACGGCGTAGCAACAGTTGGTCTTGATTGGCGGCAGCCCAGAAGGGCGCACTTTCCGCGGTGATGTGCGGTGAGATCAGTGGCATATCAAAGGCGCTCCAGTATGAGTGTGGCGCTGCCGTGGCGTGAGCCCAGCAGGCCGCCGGTGCCGTGGGCCAGAGCCAGTGCGCAATGGGGCCGTTGAACGGCCGGGTGCGCTTCGCCGCGCAACTGGCGCACAGCCTCGATCAGCCTGGCCATGCCGCCGCGATGGCCGGGGTGGTTATTGCACAGGCCGCCGCCGTCAGTGTTTACCGCCAAGGGGCCGACACCGCTGATCAACTTGCCGTCGCTGACAAAGGCGCCGCCCTGGCCAGGGGCGCAAAAACCGAGGTTTTCCAGCTGGATCAATACGGTGATGGTGAAGCTGTCGTACAGCGAGGCGTAGTCAATATCGCCAGGTGTGAGGCGCGCCTCGCCAAATGCATCGGCGCCGGATTGCGCGCCACCTGAGGTCAGCAGGTCGAAGTAACCGCCGTTCAGATGGTTAATCGCATAGCCCGAACCGATAGGCGTAATCAGCGGCCGTTTGAGCGAGCGCGCAATGGCCGGATGTGCCAGCACCAGGGCGCCGCCGCCGTCGCTGATCACGCAGCAGTCCAAGCGCCGCAAAGGGGCGGCGACCAAGGGTGAACTCAGTACGTCTTCCACCGTCACCACATTACGCAACATGGCCTGCGGGTTGTGCTGGGCATGGTGCGATGCCGCGACTTTTATCCAGGCCAATTGCTCGGCCGTGGTGCCGTGTTCGTACTGATGGCGCATGGCGCACATCGCGTAGCGGTTGACCACGGCAGCGCCATAGGGCGTTTCAAACGGTGCTTCACAGGCGCTGTACGCTGGGTCTAATGCGCTGCTTTGCGGACGTTGGCGCTCGGCACGCGGGCGCCCGGCCTGGGTGATCAAGGCGACATGGCAGCGCCCATCGGCGATGGCGCGTGTAGCCTGGGCGACTTGATGCATGTAGGACGAGCCCCAACTTTCCGTCGTATCCAGGTGCCGTGGCTGGATACCCAGGTACTCGACCATGGAGAACGGCCCTACGCCTGGCGCTCCCCAGCCCGGTACATCGCTGGCGCAGAAATAGCCGTCGACATCACTGAGGCTCAGCCCCGCATCCTCCAGGGCGCCGCGTGCCACATCGGCATGCAACTGCGCCAGGGAGCGGTCCGTGGCGTGGCGGGTAGGGTGTTCATAGGCACCCACGATATAAGCTTTACCCCTCATGGCTGGCGGCTCCGGGCGGCGTATTCGATAAAGAACTCAAGCGCCTGCGCGTCACGCATGGCGCTGGGGTTGGCGACTTTCTGCGGGTCGTGTCCCATCAGGATCCGGCGTACCGGCACTTCCATTTTTTTCCCGGTGAGGGTGGTGGGAATCAGCGGTACAGCCAGGATGCAGTCCGGCACATGCCGAGGTGTGCACGCCAGGCGCAGGCAGTCGTTCACGCGTTGCTGCAAAGGCTCATCCAACACCGCGTCGGCACGCAGCTGTACAAACAGCGGCATAAAGAAACCGCCCTCGGGCAAATCAAGGTTAACGATCAGTGCATCCTCGATTTCTGCGAGGTGCTCCAGCGCCCGGTAAATCTCCGCCGTGCCGATCCGCACGCCAAAGCGGTTCAGCGTCGCATCGGAACGCCCCAGCACCTGGCAGCCGCCGCGAGCATTGAGCAAAAAGAAATCCCCATGGCGCCACACGCCCGGCCACGGCTGAAAGTAGCTGTCGCGATAGCGCTCTCCCGTGGGGTCATTCCAGAAATACACCGGCATCGACGGCATGGGCGACCTCACCACCAGCTCGCCGACTTGATCGATCACCGGTTGGCCGTGCGCATCAAACGCATGGGCATCCACCCCCAGGGCGCGCGCCTGGATCTCGCCGGCATACACCGGCAAGGTCGGTACGCCACTGACCAAACCGGTGCAGATATCCGTACCGCCGCTGCCCGTGTTGACCCACACCGCCGTGCTCAGGTTGCGGTAAAACCATGCATTACACTGCGGTGAAACCGGCGACCCCACCGGCATTACCGTGCGCAGTGCGTGCAGGTCAAAACGCTCGCCGGGCACCACGCCCTCGCGTTGCATCAGTTCAATGTAGGTGGGGCTGGTGCCGAAAAAACTCGCGCGGCTGTCTTGCAGGATTTGCCACAGCGCATCGGTGCCTGGCCAGGTGGGATGGCCGTCGTAAAGCACCGGGCGTACACCGCAGAGCAAGGCACTGAACAAGGTGTTCCACATCATCCAGCCGGTGGTGGTGAAAATGAAGGCGGTGTCACCCGCACGAAAATCCAGGTGCAGATGCAGTGCTTTGAGCTGCTCCAGCAGAACCCCGCCATGGCTGTGAACGATGGCTTTGGGCACCCCCGTGGTGCCGGACGAGAACAGTACCCATAACGGATGATCGAAAGGGACTTGCTCGCACTGGAAATCGGCGGCGGGCACGCTGGGGCGCAGGCGCAAGCTGTGCCAGTCGATGGCGTTAGGCAGCGTCAATGGCTCATCAGCAAACAGCGCCGGCAGCACAATCACCTGTTGGATACTGCCCAACTCGCCGACGATCTGCCGGACCTGTTCGCGCCGGTCAAACACCTTGCCGCCATACCGGTAACCGTCCACCGCCAACAGCACTTTCGGCGCTAATTGCCGCACCCGATCCAGCACACCCTCGCTGCCGAAATCCGGCGAGCAACTGGCCCAGATCGCACCGATGGCTGCGCAGGCACATAGTGCAATCATCGCCTCGGGAATGTTTGGCAGGTAAGCCACCACGCGATCACCGGGCACTACGCCGAGCTCTCGCAGATAGCTGGCGAGCGTGCGTACCTGGTCGCAGAACTCGACCCATGGCAAGCCCTGCAACGCAGCGGATTCGCTCAGGTAGAGCAGCGCATCGCCTTGCCGTTCGTTGCGCAAAATGTGTTCGGCAAAATTCAGCTGCGCGCCGGGAAACCACTCAGTACCCGGCATCCTACGATCACCCAGCACCGCGTGGTAGGGGCTACTGGTCTGCACCTTGAAGTGGTCCCAGATCGATTGCCAGAAAGCGTCCAGATCATCGACCGACCACTGCCATAGCCCGTGGTAGTCGACAAAACTCAGCCCGCGCTCGCGTTTGAGCCAAGCCAGGTAATGCGTGAGGCGGGTAGTTTGGATATGTTCAGGGGAGGGCTGCCAAAGCCGTTGGCCCTGGACCACTTCGTTGAATGCAGTCGCCACGATTAAAGACCTCTGACGTTTTTGTTTTTAGGGTCATGGGGTATTCATGCGTGACGGACTGTAGCGATAAATTGTACGACGTACAATTGATGGGCTTTCTGATTATGTTGTGCGATTTTTCAGCGACGCGATGCCAGGGTTTCCAGGCCGCAGAGGAAGGTGTCGACATAAAACGCAAAGCTCTCATGCAGCGGCGCGTGCACACCATTTTGCCAGCGCAGGCTGAAACCTCGGTTGCTGAGCTGGTCCATGTTCTGCGCAAGGGTCGGGTGCTGCTCGGCGTCAACGGCCTGCAGGCTTTCCTGTACTTGCTGCTGCCACGCCTCGGTGTTCTCCGGCAGCGGGGCGAACTCCAAGGTGGTGAAACCGGCAAGGGCGGCGATAAATGTGTTGTAGGCGCCAGCCAATGAAGGCCCGCTGAAACCCGCTTGCTGCAACGCTGCCAATACGCCTTCCACCAACTTGAAGTCGGTGCGGGTGTTGGAGACCAGTTGCGCACCGAGTAACGGCGCCACATTCGGGTGCTGGTGCACAGCGTTATGGCAATTAACCAGAGTGGCGCGAAGGTAGTCCTGCCAGCGCTCCTGAGGCTGCGGTGCCACCTGTTCGAGGACTTTGGCCAACACTTCGCTCAACAGCAATTCACGTGACGAGACGTACCAGTAAATGGCCGTGGGGTACACGCCCAGGCTATTTGCCAAGTTGCGCAGGCTGCATTTTTCCAGGCCTTCGCGGTCGATCAATGCCAATGCGGCGGCGATAATCGTGTCTTTATTCAGTTGGTTTTGCGGGTCTTCGCCAACGGTTTTTTTACGCCTGCCTCGTGGGTTTGCGGTTTTGCTGGTCATGGACGTTGTTCCGGTTGAGCGACGGCGAAAGGATAGCCGGTCGTCGATTCGCTGTCGCTCTTCCAGGCGCGGCGTCAGTCTCAGGTCAACATGCCTCCATAGCGTTCTACAAATGCCTGTGTAGCGTTAACCAGCCGATTCATTTCGTGCTCGGTCAGCGGCAGGCTCAACGCAAACAGCCCGCGCCGTGCACTGTAGATCCCACATTCAAGCAGGTGAAAAAAGAACAGGTCCCGTAGGCGGTTTCGGTCCGTTGGGATATCCGTGGGCCGAAGAATCGGCAAGCCTGTGGGATGCAGGTTCATCACTGAACCCTGCCCGGTAAACTGCATCGGCATGCAGGCGAGCACCTCGTTCAGTTGCTCGCGCAACCGGTCGCCCCTTGCATTCAACGCAAGGGCTTGCTCACGGGTATACACCTGCTCCAATCCAGCGATACCCGCCGCCATGGTCAGTACGTTGTTGTTAAAGGTGCCTGCGTGAGAGAGGCTGCCATGGCGCGGATCGAACTGCGCCATGATGTCTCGTCGGCCACCCAGCATTCCACAGGGCATCCCACCGCCGAGGTATTTGCCCAGGGTCATCAGGTCAGGCGTTATGCCGAGTTTTTCCTGTAAACCGCCTGGGCCAAGGCGTGAAGTCATCACCTCATCGAACACCAGCAGTACCCCATGCGCACGGCTCAACGCGCGCAAACCCTCGAGAAAGCCCGGCGCGGCGCAGATACAGCCACCAGCGCCCAACATCGGTTCCACGAGGATCGCCGCACACTCGCCAGGGTGCTCAAACAGCAAACGCTCGACACTGCGTAGATCGTTGTAATCCGCCAGGTACACGCGGTGGGGCACATTCATCGGCGTGCCTGGCCCGGCAAAACTCAGCACGCCGCCGTGATAACCGCCGTTAAACGCGATGACGCCATCGCGCCCGGTGTAGGCCCGTGCCGCCGCCAGCGCGAGCAGATTCGCCTCGGTACCGGAATTGGTAAAGCGCACCTGTTCGATACAACCAAAGCGCTCCACGATCAACGCTGCCAACCGCGCTTCCAGTTGCGTAGGGGCGCTGAGGTTCAGCCCGTTTGCCATCGCCGTCGTCAGTGCCTGGGTGATCACCGGGTGGGAGTGCCCATACAGCGCTGCGGTGTATTCGGCGAGAAAGTCGACATAACGATGCCCGTCCAGGTCATCCAGAAAACAGCCCGTCCCGCCCGACATCACCAACGGAAACGGCTCATAAAACAGCACTGAGCGCGTATTGCCACCCGGCATTACCCGCGCGGCCACGTCCAGTTGCCGGGCGCTGTTGGGGTTGGCATGGGTATAGCGTGTGATGCAGCGCTGCACCGCGGACCTATCAGGCGCTGTGAACATCGCTCGCCTCCTTGGATGCGTTGCGCTTCGGATACACCAGCAGCAACAGCGCAAACCAGGCCGCCGCCACATAAAACGCCGTGCGCGTCTCCGGGTCGCGAATCACCAGCACCGTCAACCCAGCCAAAAACAACAGTACCAACACGCTGCTGCCCCGAGCCCACGGCAAGCGATACGCCATCAGCGGCAACTCACCGCGCTGCACCTTACGTCGATACGCCATATGCGTGGTGATGATCACCGCCCACACCCAAATCAACAGGCCCAAAATGCCGGTGATCAATAGGTTGAAAATACGTTCCGGCATCAAATAGTTCAGCAAGACCCCCACCAGCAAAATCGCGGTCGACACCATCAAGCAACGCGCCGGCACCTGGCGCGGGCTTAACACCTGCAATTGACGGGGTGCCTGCTGAATATGCGACAGCGCAAACAACATCCGGCTGGTGGCAAACAACCCGGTATTGCACGACGACGCCAGCGCACTGATCACCACAAAGTTGATCAGCCCGGCCGCAATCCCCAGGCCAATGCTGTCGAACACCCTCACAAACGGGCTTTGCGAGGTATCGATCTGGTTCCAGGGATAAAGGGCCATGATCACCGCGATCGACCCGATATAAAAAATAGCCATCCGCCAGATGATGCTATTGATCGCTCGCGGCAATGTGCGCTCCGGGTTGGCCGTTTCCGCAGCCACCAAGCCAATCACCTCGACCCCGGCAAAGGTAAACGCCGCCAACGGTATCGCGTACCAAAAGCCACTCCAGCCATTCGGGAAAAACCCACCGTGCCGCCACAGGTTGGTGATTGAAGGGGTGGTTTGCGACGACGTATCGAGCCCGAATATCAGAATCGCCAAGCCTGCAGCAATCAGCCCGACAATCGTCACCACCTTGATCAACGCCAGCCAGAACTCCACCTCGCCAAACGTCTTCACCGCAAACAAATTGATCACCATCAACATCACCGTGGTGACCAACGCCGGAATCCACTGCGCCAACTCCGGGAACCAATATTTCATCAACAAGCCGATCCCCGTAACCTCCAGCACCCCCACCAGAATCCATATCAACCAATACGACCACCCCGTAATAAACGCCACCCGCGGCCCCAAAAACTCCTCCGCATACGTCGCAAACGACCCGCTACCTGGCCGATACAACGACAACTCCCCCAGCGCCCGCGCAATCAAATAAACCATCCCCCCACACAACGCATACGCCAGCAACAACGCCGGCCCCGCCGTGGCAATTGCCTTGCCCGACCCCAGAAACAAACCGGCCCCAATAATGCCGCCGATAGCAATCAACATCACATGCCGCTCCTTGAGCGACCGCGCCAAGCCATGGTTGGAAGAGTGAAGCGGTGGTGTGGACATCAGCATTCCCCGAGCTGTATTGCACAGCAGTAGTGAGGTGGCCCGGCTCAGACCGGATTTTATTGTACGGTGTGCAATAAGCAGGTTTTGGGCCAAATGCTAAACGCGGCGGCAAGCGGTTTTTAAACGGGCTGTTTAGATATGTTTGTAGGAAGCTTCGTTGTGGCGATGTTGACTGGGGGGAGGGCGCACGCG
>NZ_WKDB01000114.1:0-11242 GCF_021606215.1 Pseudomonas sp. PA-5-4B
CCTTTACTGGGGCTGCTTCGCAGCCCAACGCAGGGCAAGCCTGCTCGCCACAACAGCCCACTTGCGACAGACTTCTAACCGTTCTATGGCTATCGCAGGCAAGCCAGCTCCCACCTTGATCTATAAATACCGCTGCATATGCGTGGTCTGCCACACCGGGTCGGCTTCGACGTCGATCACCTCAAACCCCTGCCGCCGCCAAAAATCAATCGCACCCGGCAAAAACGGATGGGTGTGCAGGTAAACCACCTCTACCCCATCCGCCTGTGCCTTCATCTCCAATGCGCGATACAACTCCCCTGCCAAACCAAAACGGCGAAACGCCGGCAGCACAAACAGGCGCACCACCTCGACGACTTTGCGGCCCTGGTAATTCAACTGCGGGAAGCGCCCGTCATACGGCAGATAGCCGACGGCAGCCACGATTTGATCTTCAACACAGGCCAGCAGAAACTGGCCGTCACCCTTTAGGTAAACGGCCTCAAATCGCGCCAAGTCATCCGGCAGGCCCGTGGCGCTGAGTTTGGGGAAAAGCTCGGCGCGGGCCTGCAGAACAAAGGCCAGCACCTGCGGAAGGTCGGCGGCCGTCACCGTCCGAATGGTCGGGCTTTGTGCCATACAATCTCGATCGCTCCGTGTCACTTGGTATGCACGTAGCACAAAGCAGAGCCCTTCACGCCCGACGCATGGACGCTGACATGCCGCGTGGAAAAACCTGGCTTCTCGACGAACTGCTTCTCTTGCCAACTCGCGTAGATGCCGTACTGATAACCGATGGCGCCATTGGCATACCACGACACGGCCATCTTATACACGCCCTTCTCATCCGGGGCCTCCCACAGCGTCTTGTCGAGGACCGGCTTCGCCTGGTTGAACGTGCGCAGGTGGAACGTGCGCGGCCCGCCGTTGGGCTCGGTCGAACTGGACAGAAACAGCGTGTCGTCTTCGGCATCGTCTTCGGCAGCCGCCAGAATCACTGCCGGCACCCACTTCTCGCCCCGGTACTCTTTTTCGATGAACACCGTGCAGCTCAACGTGCCGTCACCTGGGGTCTTCATTTTGAATTGCCGCTCGTACTGCCCGTAGGGCACATCAAACGAGAAGTTGTATTCGGCGGCTTGAACACCTGCCACCAGCAAAAATGCCGATAGCCCTACAACTGCATGGGAAATGGTCACGTGTGCGTCCTTGCGGGAATCTGGAAATCAGGGTGTCAGAGGTTACGCGGGGTGCAGGTGAATGGCTAACCACTACAAGCGAGTACCGACTGGATTCTCGCCGATATCCACCGCCGGCTGTAAGCAAGTACGCCATCCGCCATCGCCACCGGAAAATGAATAAACCCATGGGCCGATTCCGGTAACAGATGGGCTTGTACCTCTGCCACTATGCCCCAGCGCTCGGCAATCAGCAGGGTGTCGTCTTTGAGCGGGTCCAGCTCCCCAACAAACATCAACGCAGGTGGCAGCCCTGTAAAGTCGCCAAACAACGGTGACAACGGCGGCTGCCGACGTTGCTCATCACTCAAGCCCGGCGTGAGCATGCGCAGCGCCTCGACCATGCCTGGTCCGTCCAACAACAACGTCTCGGGCCCCGCCGTGCGCACGCTCGGTGTGCCGGTCAAGTCGTATACGCCGTAGTACAGCACCGCGCCGTTTACGCGTTTGAGCAGGTCCGGCCATTGCTTAAGCGCCAGCAAGGTTGCCGCCGCCAAATGCCCACCGGCAGACTCACCCACGACGAACACCGGCAAGTCGGCAAACTCATCACTGCTGAGCAACCAGCGCGCGGCATTCAGGCAGTCCTCCATCAACCCCTCAACCGGCGTGTCCACCGCCAGCCGATAATCCACCGACACCACTGCCACGCCGCACGCCTGCACCATGCCCAGGTTGAGGTCGTCATCCATCTGTGCATTGCCGATCACCCAACCGCCGCCGTGGATATCCAGCACCACGCCGTTGGTTTTCCCCTCGGGCCGCAGGATGCGCACGGGCACACCGGCCACTCGGCGGGTTTCAGCCGCAGGCGCTTTCTTGACCTTTTGACTGACTCGCAGCAACGCCTGGATCAAACGCGGCGTGACGCGATTGCGGATTTTAAAACGCGGCAGCCAGGCCAGCTTTTTATTGAACTGGCGCATCTGGACTAATTCAGCCTCGCTCGCGGGCCAGCGTTTATGAGCCATCAGCGGTTATTACGCAAAATCGAGAAATTCAACGCCGCCGCTACGCTCAGCCACGCCAGGTAAGGGAACAGGATCAAGCCGGTGATCAAGTCCAGCCGCAACGCCATCACCACCAACGCTGCCACTACCAGCCACAGCAGCACGATCACCACCATCCCGGCCAAGAGGTTGTGAGCCCCGAAAAACACCGGCGTCCACAGCGTGTTCAGCGCAATCTGCGCCGCCCACAGGCCCAGGGCCAATTGGCTGCCAGGAATCATCGTCAGGCGATAGCCCGCCCAGGCGAGCAGCAGGTAGATGACGGTCCATGCCACCGGAAACAGCCAATTGGGTGGAGTGAAGCCGGGCTTGACCAGGGTTTCGTACCACTGGCCGGGCTTGAAAATGATGCCGGTACTGGCGGCGGCGCCGCAGGCGATGAGGAAAATAAGGAAGATCATGGGCTGTCCTGGGCTGAAATCAGCGGTGATGGGTGGGAGGCCTTGTTCCCTGCCATTTCAATGACTCAAACACACGGGCATAAATTCCATCCAGCGCGGCAATTTGCACAAACCAGCGCCTCTTCTTCGCGTCATCAAAATCGACTAGGGTGCCTCTACGCCTTAATCCGTTTGCCGTCATTGGGATGCTGCGCCTTGAACCTCTCCACTGTTGACCACCGCGCCAGCCCCTGGTCGGTATTCCTGATTTTCCTGCGCCTTGGGCTCACGTCATTCGGTGGTCCGGTGGCGCATCTGGGTTACTTTCGCAACGAGTTCGTCACCCGGCGGCGCTGGCTGAGTGAGCGCACTTATGCGGACCTTGTAGCACTGTGCCAATTCCTCCCCGGCCCGGCCAGCAGCCAGGTGGGCATTGCGCTGGGTCTGTCACGGGCGGGCTACGGCGGCGCGCTGGCGGCGTGGCTGGGGTTTACCCTGCCGTCGGCCGTGGTGCTGATCCTGTTTGCAATGGGTATTGCCCAACACAGCGCGGCCATCCCGTCCGGCGTGCTGCACGGCCTTAAAGTCGTGGCGGTCGCCGTCGTCGCGCAAGCCGTGTGGGGCATGGCGCGCAACCTGTGCACCGACGCAACGCGCATCACTGTGATGCTGATCGCCGCCTGCATAGCCCTGCTGCAAACCTCGGCCTGGGGCCAGGTGGGTGTTATAGCCGCAGCGGCACTGGCCGGCCTGCTCTGGCTCAATACCCCGCCGCCGACCACCCACGACGCGCTGCCCATCACCCTCAGCCGTCGAACCGGGGCAATGTGGCTGGCGTTGTTCCTGGTATTACTGACGGGCCTGCCGCTGCTGGCGCAGTTCACAACCCGCCAAGACGTGGCCGTGATCGACGCGTTCTACCGCACCGGTGCACTCGTGTTCGGTGGCGGCCACGTTGTGCTGCCGCTATTGCAAGCGGAGGTCGTGCCGACACTCTGGGTGAGCAACGACGTATTCCTGGCCGGCTACGGGGCGGCGCAAGCCATGCCCGGTCCCCTGTTCACCTTCGCCGCATTCCTTGGCGCGTCGATGCAACAGCCCCCCACCGGTTGGCCTGGCGGTTTGCTCTGCCTGCTGGCGATCTTTGCGCCCTCGTTTTTGCTGGTGATGGGCGCAATGCCCTTCTGGGAAAGCCTGCGCCGCAGCCCGCGCACCCAAGCGGCTCTCGCGGGCGTGAATGCTGCGGTGGTTGGCCTGTTGCTGGCAGCGCTGTACCAACCGGTGTGGACCAGCGCTATCTTCAGCGCCCGGGACTTCGGTCTGGCCCTGATTGCCCTGGTGGCGTTGATGGTGTGGAAATTACCCCCGTGGCTGGTGGTGCTGGGCAGCGCCGGGCTCGGATGGCTGCTCAGCCTCGGCCCGGCATAACCTCAGGCGCCACGATCGTGAGCCAAGGCCAGCGCGCCTGATAACTCCGGGCCTTGGCGGCGAACAACTCAGGCTCGCGGTGCAGCGGGTTAATGCGCAACACGCCCTGCTCCACATCCGCTAACCCATAGGGCGCATACACCTCGCCCGTGTCGATCTCCAGCCCGATGCAGGTGCCGGCCACCAGGTAACGGTCCACGCCCTGTTTAGCCGAGTGCAACTGTGGGTAGGGCCGACCAAAGCGCTCGCTGTACCAAAGGTGCACCCGCGCCTGGTTCTTGACCTCGACATTGACGCCCAAATCCTCAAATAACCTTTCGGCGGTGCGGATCACTTTGTCCTCCGCTTCGTAGGACAGATCCGTATCGAAGTAAAAGACGTCGTAGTCCTTTACGCCCTGAGCCGCAGGCAAGTTTGACTGATGGTTCCAGACGGCCTGGAACAGGCAGCCCGCCGTGAGCATGCACTGCTCCACACCAAGGTCGGGCAGGCGCGCGGTGATTTCGGCGTTGATGGGGTTGGCCATGGCCAGTTCGAGCAGGGTGTTGACGGTCAATGTCATGTTTAATCCTTGTGTGTTCAAGGTGGCTCAAGTCACCGAACCTACACGACGGCGGGGAGGGTTTCGTGACAGCAATGTTTCTATACACTTTGCCCGCCCGCCACCAATCGTCAAGGATAAAACGATGCGAACCAGAGAAATGGCCCTCATCACCGCCGCCGCTTTGCTGCTCACCGCCTGCAGCGACAGCCCGTCGGACACCGACATTCAAGCCGCGCTGCAACCCAGGCTCGAAGGCGCGTCCTGCGTGAAGGCGGCGATGTTCAACCGCTTCCCGGTGACCTTGAGTGACAGCGTCATGAGCGGCACCTCCAGCGCCAACCAGCCGGCCTTCGATGCGCTGACCGACGCCGGCCTGCTGACCAAAAGCGCCAACACCTACAGCCTCACCGACAACGGCCGCGCCGCCTATGTGCAGCAAGAGTCCGGGTTCTGCTACGCCCAGGGCTATGAAATCGCCAAGATCCAGAACATCGCCGCCAACCCCAACCCGATGGGCGCCGCCGTGGATAAATCCTGGGTGGTGACCGTGGACATTCGCCAGAAAACCATCGCCGACTGGGCCAACACCCCGGCGATTGAAAAACTGGCCCGTAACCCGGAAAACCTCTCCGAAGTGCCCAAGACCTACACCGTGGTGGTGGGCCGCTTGAAGGGTGAGCAAACGCTGAAGCTGATCGACCCAAGGTTTTCGATCATGCGTGGGGTTGGGGTGAACCAGGCGTTCTGAGTGGTGAGCAGTACTGTTGTGGAAAGCGGGTTCGTTGTGGCAAGCAGGCTTGTTGTGGAAAGCAGGCTTGTTGTGGAAAGCAGGCTTGTTGTGGAAAGCAGGCTTGTTGTGGCGAGCAGGCTTGCCCTGCGCTGGAGTGCGCAGCGCTCCCAACCCAGCCACCGCGGTCCAAAAGGGAAACCCAGTCGCCTGTTCTTGGGGCCGCTTCGCAGCCCAACGCAGGGCAAGCCTGCTCGCCACAAGGGAGTGTGCAAACCACAGGGAATGGTGAACAAGCCCGCACCACCTTGCTCCATTGCCTACGCGTGCGTCAGAATCCGCCGGCTTGTGTGCTGAGGTGGCCGTCTCTAAGGTGGCTCGGTCGCTGAATGTTCAGTGATCGGGTTTAGTAGCCCTCGGTTTAACCTAACAAGTGCACAAGCTTCATCCGTCAGACATTGCGTCTGTGCTTGATGGTGGCTGTGCGTAGGGCGTCCTCGGACGCGCCGGTTTTGTTAGGTTCCACCGGTCTACTAACCTGCGTACAGCTACCGCCTTTTCGTTTAGTAGCGATGGGGTTGTAGCCCAAGCAAGGAACTTAACAATGGCTAATGACACAACAGACTCAACCACCCTCTTCACCGTCGTCCCCGACGCCAACACCGAAACCCTCATCACCAACAGCTACGAAACCTTCACCAGCGTCAGCACACTACTGCTCGACCTGTCCGAAGACCTGTGCGGCAAACACCGCGACGTCGCCCTGGCCATCCACCAACTGAGCGAACTGGGCGTGCTGCTCACGGCCAAATTGCTCGACCGTGAAGCACCTTGCCCTGGCTGATAAACAGCCCACGGCAGCGCCGCTGATGGCGCTGCCTTCAATTAACCCCAGGGAACGAATCAACGTACTGAATAGTGAAGTCTGGAAAGGAGTCAACAATCTGGATCTTGTAGTCGGGGAAGCTCTCGACTGTTTTCCACTTGCCGGCCGAGTCGGGAAAACTACTCACCTGTTTTACCTTAAGGTCAGGGAAACTGTTTACCACCTTGACCTTATAGTCCGGGAAGCTACTGACGAACTTGATGTTGCCGTAAATCTTCGACACATCAACAGTCGTATCAGCTTGAGCGCCGAAGGCACACGCCAGCAGCAATGACGCGAGAGCAACTTTAAACATGACAGCCTCATCCTGAGCAATAAAAGGCGCCCAGTCTAACGCCCTGCGCGCGCAACTTCCTGTAGTGCCGGGCTCTTAACCCTTCAACTCACCCGCACGATTACTCGCCGCATCGTCATAAGCCACATACAAGGATTCGGCGATCTGGCTTTTGATGGCTTTGGTGGATTCCAGGCCCAACACAAATCCTTCGGCTTTGCCGCCAGCGCGGTTGAGTTCTTCGTGGGTGGAAGCGCCGGTGATGGCATCAAGGAGTTTGGTGGCGTGAGGGCCAACGCCTTTTGGGAGGGAGATTTGGTCGATGGACATGGCGATACCTTGATAAAAAAATGATCGGGAGCGCATGGACCACTGCCGGGGGGTGCCATGGTAGACCGGTTAGCGTGGAAAGGGGCTGATTTCGGCCAGAAGCGGCCCGTCAGAAGGAGTAGCCTGCCTGCCAAATCAGACTGGAATAGGGCATGAGATCCGCTATAGTTACACCTCGCTTGGCTTGTTCAATCGGGGTAACTCGAATGTCAACACAGCGGTGCAATTCTCCTCCTACAACGAGCTCGCATAGAGCATTGAGGATTAATTTATGGGAAAAACAACTAAATTCGACCACGACAAGTCCTACAAAGTTATTGCATTCCAAGCCGTCAACGAGATATTGGAAGAGATTGAGAGGGCAAAGATTTTAGATGGGACATATCCGAAGTTCACTGTAATCATAGAGGGATCGAGCGTCAAAACCTTCGAAGTACCGCAGTCTAACGTGCCTGAAATTATTGAGGTGTTGAAGCTTAGCTCTGCGGGCCAGGATGATTAAGCGGCGATGTCGAGCTTTCAGATGGAGCGTAGCGTTAAGGTTGAAGTAGCTTTAGCGCTGGCGACAAGGTCTTGCGCTGAACTGTCGCTTGAGATTGCTATAATCGAGTATGGCGATTTGCTTAAATCCACCGTTTGCACACTTACCGATAGGTACGGAAAGTTGTACGTGGGGAAAGGTAAAGGGATTGGTCACCAGTCGACGGCTTCTGCGCTGTTTGAAGCCATCGAGCATTATCAGTATGAGCTTGATCGGGTTATTAGGCGCTCGTATATTGCACCACTCGATCGCTCCAGCTCCGATGCAGCGTTCTATTTTGGTAGCCCAAGATTAGAGCTCTATCCTGAAATTGACGATGTACCATTAAGTCGAATTCACTTCGAAGGCCTGAGTGATAGCCAGGCTATTGAATATCCAGCATTTTTGACGCATCCGAAGTTTCTTTCAGAAAACTCGATTGAAGAGGCTTTCCTCGGGAGCGCCCGCTTGAGGCGTTACAGCACTAACTCCGGCACGGCCAGCGGTGTGAGCAAGAGCGAAGCCATTCTTCATGGTTTGCTGGAGCTCATTGAACGAGACGCTCTCAGTACAAAACTTCTACGTACTGTCTTCAAGGCTAATGCAGACCCCGTGCGCATAATAGATATCGACACACTGCCACAGGAGTTAAAGGAAATTTGCATGTTGGCGGAGAACGAGGCCCGGGCGACGCTCAGACTATACGACATGACCAGCGATATCGGAATCCCGGCGTGTCTTGCAGAGATCCGACAGCTGGAACCGCCGTATGAAACATATTTCGGCAGCGGCTCGTCTCTTTCGGTGGCCTATGGCATCGAGAGAGCTGTTCTTGAGGCCGTGCAGGGATTCCACGTTTATAGCTTCGAAATGGATCGCGCGCCGTTGGCGCGAGAGCTTCATGGTCAGCGGCTGACCAAGTATCAGCGGTGTCTTCTTGAGTACGGAATCTTTAGCTATCGAGGTGGCTCGGTGTCAGTTGTCGCTGTTGATCTGATGAAGCATGACCGCAGCGAGCTCTGCGATACCCTAGAGGGGCAGACAAGCTATGTAATTGAAAGGTTGTCCTCTGTAGGAGTAACAGCCTACTCGCGAACCCTCCACGACAGTACGGTGTGCGTGACACAAGTTGTAGCTCCCTCTTTGGAGCGATTTTTCTTGGTATCGGAGGGCTTGATACTTGCTCCAGGTGGCCGGGGCGCTCTAGCGCTCGAAAGCATGTGAAGCACCGGGCTCTTGAGGTAGTAAATAAACTCTCCCCAGAGTGCGTACTTGCTTTTGTCTGTGTCAGGCATTGACGATTGACAGTCATCGACCAGGAGCGATCAGTTGTCAGCACCAATAGCTACCGGTGACGAGGAGCAGGGCTCAAAACCGTAGACTGGTCGTAGACACCGACTCGATAACTCCGTAATGTGCGCAGAAGTCACACCCCGTTGCCTCCCCGTAATATGTCGAATTTGCTAGCACGACACTCACGTACATCAAGGATGTGAAGCAAGAACAACAAGCGGCATTAGAAAAAAATGACGCAAAAGTTTACTCATCTAATCGCCAAATTAACAGTAGAGTCAAATGCAAAATTACTGGGCACCCAAAAAAATTATCGGCTTTTTCGGTATTGTTTTTACTTTTATGTCGGCAACTACAAGCTATGTAGGTGCAAGCAGTCCAATCTTAATACTAAACGAAAATCAAATTCTTTATCTATTTTCAACTTCAGCACAAGTTTTAGCCGGGGTCTATGGATTAACTCTCACGGGCTTCATATTTTTCCGCAACGAGCTAAGTCGTGAAGAGATTGAAGATGAAACTTTGGTTGAGGCTGTAGAGAGCCTTAAAAGTAGATATTTCACTTTATTGCTATTTGTAACTCTGTCTTCCGTCGTTACCTTGCTACTCTCAAACCTGGCTATATCATACGAGGGTGCGGGAACATCGCTTAGTACGATAATTATAAATTCAGCTCAGTCCGCATTTGTAATGACATTACTGGCTGTGACCTATTTTATTTTTGAAGTCATATCTCCCAAACGAATTGAAAGAGAAAGCAGGAAGCTTCAAAGTCAGGTGGACCCTTCAATAGAGGGAGCGAACAAAGGAAGCCTTGAAGAGTTCTTGAAAAACTATAATCAAATCGAGGAAATTATCGCCAAGTACGGATCAATATATCAAACAACATCTTCAATAAAATACACCAATCGACCTCGCCGACACGTTTCCAATGCAAAACTAACCGAAATGCTTTTCCGAAACCAAAAAATTAGCGAGTCGCTATATAGAGAAATCCGGAATCTAATAACTCTTCGCAACTCGATAATTCATGGTGCGGAACCGGTTGTCAGTGATCACGTTGTGATCAACTCCTCAACTATTTTGAGTGAGCTACAGAAAGAACTGGAACTAGGTAATTGACGACCAGCGGGTATTTAAAGTCGTCTCTTCGCTCAATAGGGATGGCCTAAAGCCAGACCCTACCAAATCCGTGCCTGCAATTGGCCCAATGCAGCCTTTACGTCAGGCAGCGTTCGGCCAGAAGCGGACGATTTTGGACGGTATCGCTAAACCAAACGTTAGGGCTAAAGTGAAGTCAGCTTTTACTGAAAGGCCTGGCCGTCTACTTCAGTGCGCTCATTGCGCTGGGGGCGTAGCATGCAACTCAAGTTTGGAACGGGAAAGCTGTGCTGTCTGCGTCAAGAAAAATAAATTACGAAGATGATCATATTTCGAGTTATCCTGCGATCTCTTGGAAAAACGGACACTCTCACATGCTGGCCGAACCAATTGTTTTAATACTTTTGGTTTCTGTTGCTGTGCTTTTCTTTGACCTAATTAAAATATATATTTCCATGGGATTGTGGCTCTCTGCACCACCCTTATCTGCAGCGTAACGGGCTACTATTTTTCAAGCAAAAATAGCGGCCGTGGCAATATCTCAACTAACAGCTCAAAGTATTCGCCTCGCTCACCTCGGCGGACTAAAGCCCTCCCCTTAAAGAACTTTAGGCAATATGTGCTCATGAAGGCAAATATGTTCGACATAATTAATACAAACGATTGGCATCATGGAACGTTCGATAGAATAGACTCGTTCAACCCTTTCTCGCATTTCGGAAGTTCAGAAGCTGCAAAAGAGAGACTGGATAGTAAAAGACTCGCCGAAAATATACCCGGTAAAGCTCAAGATAAAATTTACAGGTGTACTATAACCGTATCTCCCAATGAAGTTCTTTCGATTTGTACAGACTGGGGATCGAATAGAGCGCAATCACTTGCAGTTGCGTTGAAGGATTGTTTTCCAAATGTCCCGGAATATAAAAAAGCATGGGAAAACATAAGAGATTGTCAAGATTCCAAGGAAACCTCAGAGAAGCGTAAGCGTCAGGCAAATGAGTATGGATTCCCCATGCTCGAAAAACTGCTGCTTAGTCAAGGTTACAAGGTGATAATCTATAAAAACGAGGTTGAACATACCGGAAGCTATAGCTTAGTGATCATTGATCCAAATGTAATTAAAATTCTCTAAGTATAAGTACCTAACCAGTGGTTCAAGCGGGGGGGGGGGGTAAGGATCAGGCCGCTATTATTAAATGTGGTCTGACCCCGTGTATGCTCTTTGTGCGTCCGCCTTTGGCCGGTTAGCGACGGCCTGACTTCGACCGTCGCTATGCATGATCAAACCTCAGTCTGTTCCGCCATCTCCAGTGCGTCATCGACCTCAATACCCAGATATCGAACAGTGCTCTCCAGCTTCGCATGGCCGAGCAGCAACTTAACCGCCCGTAGGTTCTTCGTTCTACGATAGATTAGTGATGCCTTCGTACGTCTCATTGTGTGAGTGCCATACATGGCTGGATCAAGGCCTACGGCTTTCACCCAGCCTTTGACGATACGAGCGTATTGACGAGTGGATAGATGGTCTGAGG
>NZ_WKDB01000115.1:0-10021 GCF_021606215.1 Pseudomonas sp. PA-5-4B
CCGCTGGGCAGCGAAGCGGCCCCAATCGACCCACAGCGTTGGTTCAGGCGTTACTCGGCCAGCCTTTTTGGGGCTGCTGCGCAGCCCAGCGGGAGCAAGCTCCCTCGCCACAGTGGAGGGGCGTGACATATTGGGAAACTGAATTGAACGGAGGTATTGCTGTGGCTTGCTAGGGTGAATGGATCATTCATTCAATCGGAGAGCAAAGGATTGCTTCAGAAACCCAATTCTCACCTATTGCGACGTGGCCGTTATTCAGAGACGGGTCGGGCTTACTTGGTAACTGCTGTGGTCTATCAGCGCCGCCCGGTGTTTGCCAATTTTCGCTTGGGGCGGTTGTTGGTGGCAGAGTTCAAACAGGCTCATGACCTTGAGATGGTTAACTCTTTGGCTTGGGTCATCATGCCAGACCATTTCCATTGGCTATTTGAACTCAGAGCCGCATCGTTGCCGCAAGTGATGAAAAGGGTGAAGTCGCGCAGCACATTGACCATCAATCGAGCCTGTCATGCACGGGGCGCGTTCTGGCAGTGCGGGTACCATGATCGCGCAGCGCGCGCTGAGGAGGATCTTATAAAGATCGCACGCTACATAATTGGCAACCCATTGCGCGCTGGGTTGGCTGAACATATCGGCGATTATCCGCTCTGGGACGCAGCCTGGTTATAGACCCGGCGCCCTTGTGGCGAGGGAGCAAGCTCCCTTGCCACAGGAAGGGTGCAAACTTGAATGATTCCATGCGCCTGCGGTCGGAACCTGGGTACGCATCATTCATTGAAGGAGCACCCATGAAGTCCAAGACCCTAGCCGCTTGCCTGCTGCTCACCGCTGGCCTGTCCACCGTCAGCTTTGTCGTGCAGGCCGGTGATACACCCCAGGAAACCGTGCAGCCTTCCAGCATCAATACGCGGGATCTGAAAGAAGGTGATCGCGCCCCGGATATCCTGATGCGCAAGGAATCGGCGGTCAGCGACTGGAAAAAACGCGGCCTCAAGCAGCCTGAGGCAGACAGCCAATGGGCGCGGGTGGGTGACAAGTTTGTGCTGCTCAAAACCACCAACGGCACCATTCTTGAGATCACCCCCGTCAAGCGGTGATCGGTCTGTTTTCCTCGCTCTTGCGTTAAGGTAACCGGCCACACCGGTCGTGTTACCTCACCCATCACTTCGGCCTCGGCGTCACCCAGGTCGACCTGGAGATCAGCCTGCCTTCATTTTCATTGGGCCGTCGTTGAAGGCAGATCATCCAGTGTGAGCTTGCCGACGTTGTTGCTTTGCAGTTCGTAGCGCAACTCTTCAACCATCTTGGCCACTTCTTGCGCGGTTTGCAGCCGGTTGGTGCTGATGCCTGTCACCACCAGATCAACACGGCCGGTTTCGGCGTCGTAGACCTTGAGGGTCAGGGACGCGTCCCGGCACAGGGTGAACTCGCAGGTCAGCGGTGATAAACCTTCTTCGATGCAGTTGCGCAATTGAGAGAGGGTAAACATGGGCCTCTGCCTCCTCAACGACGACGCAGCAACAGGCCCACAAGCAGGCCGATACCGGCGACGACAGCCACGGTAGCCAGGGGTTTGTTTTTGGCGAAATCACTGACAGTGTCCAGCGCGTCGCCGTACGTTTGCTGCAGTTGACCTGCGGCCTGACGCGCCACACCTTCAGCGTGCAATTGTTCATCACCGGTGAGGTCGCCGATAAAGCCCTGGGCCTTGCCGGCAACCTTCTCTACGGCGCCTTTGACTTGTTCGCTTTTCATCGTGCTTTCCTTGGAAGAGATCAAACCATTACGGCACGGGACCAAAGGCCCTGTGCCCACCCTTCAAGGTTAAGCAGCGTACGCCAGCGCAATAAGGCGAATTTGCACTGGTCGCACTAGTGCATTTGCACTCTATGGTTTGCTTTTGACGCGCAGTTCGCCGGCAAACAAGCCGCGCTCCCTGGCCCATACAATGGCCGCGCTGCGGCTGTGCACACCGAGTTTGGAGTACACCGTGGCCACGTGGTTACGCACGGTGTTGGGCGCAAGCTTCAGGCGCGAGGCAATTTCCTTGTCGGCCAGGCCTTCGCAGATCAAACCCAGCACATCACGCTCACGGGCGGTGAGGTCGGTGAAGGCTACGTTCGGCAGGTTGGGGCTGTTGACGCTCTTGGCGTTGGCCAGTTTCTCGATCAGGGTCTGGCTGAACCAGGAGGCGTCTTGCATCACCTCCTCAATGGCCGCCACCAGCTCCAGCTCCGAGCGTTTGCGTTCGGTGATGTTCATCATCACCAACAGGTAGCAGGGCACGTCCTCGATAATCACGGTGTCGGCGGAGACCACGCAGTCGATCACCTCGTTGCCTTTCTTGCGCACCTTGAGGTCTTGGCCTTCGAGGTTGCCGGCTTTTTCCAGGGTGGCGAACAACTGCGCTCCAGCAGGGGCGCTGTCGATGAAGTTGATGTCCTCAACGTTCTTGCCGATCAGCTCTTCGCTGATGTAACCGGTGATGTTCATGAACGCTTCGTTGATGTCCACCACTTGCCGGTTGGCGGCGTTGCACACCAGGGTCGGCACCGGCGTGAGGCGAAAGGATTTGGCGAACCGTTCTTCGCTCTGGCGCAGGGCGATTTCTGCCTTGCGCCGTGGCTCCAGGTCGGTAAAGGAAAACAGCATGCAGTCTTCCTCGTTCATGTCCAACGGCTGGCCGGCGACAATCACCAGTTTGCTGCCGCCCTCGGGCAGGCGCAGTTCAGCCTGCATCTGCGGGATGGTCGCACCTTCGCTCAGGCGCTGAATGGCCAGGTCCTTGCGATCGGCGTGTTCCAGTACATCCAGTTCATAGACGGATTTGCCGATGACCTGATCGCGGTTGTAACCGGTCATCTCCAGGAAACCCTGGTTAACCTTGATGTAGCGCAGGTCGCTGAGACGGCAGATCACCGCGGGTGCCGGGTTGGCGTTGAAGGTTTTTTCGAAGCGCTGCTCGGCGCTGGCCCATTCGGTGGCGTCGCTGAGGATCAGCACCAGCAGTTCCGGTTCACCGTGGGCGTCCGTCAGCACCAGGCTGCGCAAGCGATGCACCCAACTGCGGTCCTCGTCGTCAACGGGGGTGACTTCCACCACCACATCGCTGAATTCTTCACCGGCTGCGATTCGGCTGAGAGGGTAGCTGTCCAGCGGCAAAGGATGGTTGTTGCGATAGCGCAAGGCAAAGCGCTTGGCGTATTGCTCGGTATTGGCGCCGAGCTGCTCGACCTCACTGACCCCGTGCATGGCCAGCGCGGCTTCGTTGGCCCACAGAATGGTCTGGTCGACTTCGGCCAGGATCACACCGTCCGATAACCCGGAGATGATCTGCTGCAATTGGCGGCGGTTGGTTTCTTTGGCAAGAACGTCCTGGGTCATGGTCTCTCCGGGGATGGGCGCATGAAGGGTACGACACCCAGGCATCAGGATAGTGCACACAACGTGCCCGTTGCGGGGTGCGAATGCACCAGATGCTCTGGTGCATTTGAGCGGGGACGACCGGCAGCGGTCTCGCCAGACTGATACGGTCAACCACTCAAAGGATTAATCATGACAACTGTCTATGAAACCAATCGTTCACCGTTTCGCGTGTCCTGGAGCTCTGTGCTGGCCGGTAGTGCAATTGCCCTGGTGACCTACCTGGTACTCAGCGTGCTCGGCACGGCCATCGGCGCCAGTGCCGTCAACCCGATGGAAGCGGGCAACCCCCTGAGCGGCTTCGGCACCGGCGCCGGGATCTGGCTGTTTGTCTCAACCCTGGTGGCTGTCGGCCTCGGCGCCTTTGTGGCCGGGCGCACTGCACCGGACCGTGGCGGCTTGCACGGCGTATTGACCTGGACCTTCACCACCTTGCTCACCACCTGGCTGCTGGCTGGCCTGGCCGCCAGCGTGGTCGGCACCGCCGGTAACGTAGTAGGCAAAGGCTTGTCCGCCGCCGGCAGTGGTATCGCCGCTGCTGCGCCTGGGATCGGCAACAGCATCAAGCAGCAGTTGAACGAGCAGGGTATCCAACTGGACTGGAACAGCCTGCAAGGCCAACTCGACACCTTGCTCAAGCAAAGCGGCAAGCCTGAGCTGGACCCTGCCAACGTCGAGCAGAAAACCGACCAGGCCGCCGCCGACGGCAAGCAATCGGCCAAGGACGCCGCGACCAACCCTGCCCAGGCCGGTGATGAGTTGAAGCAGTGGTTCGAACGCGTCAAAGCCTCCGGCGAGCCTGCGTTGAATGCTGCGGACAAAGACGCGCTGGTCAACATCGTGGCCGCCCGTACCGGCAAGAGCAAAGCCGAAGCCACGCAGATCGTCGACAACTATGCCCAGGCTTATCAGCAAGCCATGCAGAAGGTCGATGAGCTGAAACAGCAAGCCGAACAGAAAGCCCGTGAAGCCGGTGAAGTAGCGGCTAAGCAGCTGTCCCGCGCTGCATGGAGCACCTTGGCCATGTTGCTGCTGGGTGCAGCCTTGAGCTTCTTTGTGGGTCGTACCGCGCTGACCACGCGTCGCGTGCCGTTGGCTTAAGCTGAGCATGTGCGGCATGGATGCCGCCTGTGGAAGCTGGTTATGGAGTGAACTCGCTACCCCCTGCGCTCGAATGAATGCGTAAAATACCGGCCTTTTACGTGTATCACGCAAAGGTGCCCCTTGAGCGCAGGCAAAGCTGTCGGACTGTTATTACTCACCTCCCTGTTGGCGGCGTGCGGTACTTCGCCGCCACGCACGCCAAACGACATCTGCGGCATCTTCCGTGAAAAAGATGACTGGTACGACGCCGCCAAGGTCACGCAAAAGCGCTGGGGCGTGCCGATCCAGGTGCCGTTCGCGATCATGTATCAAGAGTCGGGCTTCCGCCAGGATGCCAAGACACCACGCAAATACCTGCTATGGATCATCCCCTGGGGGCGCGTGTCCACCGCCGAAGGCTATTCCCAGGCCAAGGATGAAGTGTGGAACGACTACCGCAAGAGCACCGGCCGCAGCGGTGCGAGCCGTCAGGATTTCGATGACTCCATCGACTTTGTGGGGTGGTACATGGACAAGACCTACACCATCAACGGCGTGTACAAATACGACGCCTACGGCCAATACCTGAACTACCACGAAGGCTGGGGCGGCTATCGCCAACGTACCTATGCGGCCAAAGCCTGGCTGCCGCCGGTGGCGAGCAAGGTGCAGGCGCGCTCGCAGATGTACGCGGCGCAATATGCGCGCTGTAAGGATGATTTGGGCCGGGGTTTCTGGAGCCGGTTCTGGCATTGGTTGTAAGGAACGATCGGCATAAGGGTGTGGCGAGGGCGCACTTGCCAAGCTCATTTTATTCTGGGAAAACCCCAGTCTTAACTCATCCAACGAGAGCCCCATGAGCAACGATGAACTCCAGATCACCGACACCCGCCTGGGCACCGGCAAAGCCGTGGTCAAGGGGGCGCTGATCACCACCCAATACACCGGCATCCTCGAAGACGGCACCGTGTTCGATTCGTCCTGGGAGCGCGGCAAGCCGTTCCAGTGCGTGATCGGCACCGGGCGCGTAATCAAGGGCTGGGACCAGGGCTTGATGGGCATGCAGGTGGGTGGCGTGCGCACACTGTTTGTGCCGGCGCACCTGGCCTATGGCGAGCGTTCGATGGGCGCGCATATCACGCCCAACAGCAATCTGCGCTTTGAAATCGAGTTGCTGGAAGTGCTGACGCGCGACGATTGAAGGGGAAGTAAACATGGAGGTTGATTGCGCACTCGAAGGTATTCGAGTGGTTGAACTGCACGACGGCGACGCGGCCGAACTGCAGTGTTTTTTTGACCAGGCACCCGAGTATTTCATCGCGGTCAATGGTGAGCCGGCCACACCGACCGAAGCGCACGAAGAGTTACAGGGTCAGTTGCCGGCAGGTTGGCGTTGCAGCCGGATGTACTGGCTGGGTTATCGCGATACGCAGGACCAACTGGCCGCCGTCGTGAACATCGCGGCCGACTTGCTGGCCGTCGGCGTGTGGCATATCGGTTTGCTGCTGGTGCATACGCGCCTGCATGGCACCGGGTTCGCGCGACAATTGCATGCCGATCTTGAAGCGTGGACGGTGAGCAACGGTGCCCAGTGGCTGCGGTTGACGGTGGTGGTCGGCAATACCAAGGCCGAGCGCTTCTGGCCCAAGCTTGGGTATGTGCAGGTGCGCACGCGTGAAGGCATCAGGATGGGACGGCAGGTCAACAGGGTGTCTATTCAGGTCAAGCCGCTGGCAGGTGGGCAGATGGACGAGTACTTGAAACGGGTTGAGCGGGATCGGCCCGATATGCCGTAATAGCGGACGTGCACACTCCTTGTGGGAGCTGGCTTGCCTGCGATGACGCAGTGTCAGGTAATAAACCTCCAGCAGACAGACCGCCATCGCAGGCAAGCCAGCTCCCACAGTTGATCTTCGGCGTGACCCAAAAAACAGTTGCTGAACTCACCCTGAACAATCCACCTAAACCCCTATGGTAAATTCTCCTACGGTTTACTCCCTCGAAAACGCGGCGTAAACTCCGCGCGTTTTCATCAATAGCGGAGACCCTCAGTGGGTACTTGTTCGAGCGACAGTCGTCGGCCGGTTTCGGTAACTGGCACATACTTGGCAAGGTAACGCGCATTTTTCCTGATGCCGTTGTCTCGCCTCAAAAAGCGAGAAGCGGCATTCCGGCAGCGGCCAGTCCTGGCACCTGCCTGCATCCCTCTCATCGACGCTGACCAGCACCTCAAATCACTTGGGATGCTACGGACGCGCCTGCCTTTTACGGCGGGCGGGCCAAGCTGACTGTGCCTTTAAACGGGGACGGTGCAGTCGGTCGTACCTGCACTAAGGTTTCTGGCATGCGCAGCAGTCATGGAGAATTTTTATGCAGGCAATCAACAACATCAACCTCAACTCGTTGGTCGATACCGTGGTCAGCCTTACCGCGGCGTTTATCCTCGGTGGCTTGATCGGTTTCGAACGCCAGTACCGCCAGCGCACGGCGGGCTTGCGCACTAATGTGCTGGTGGCAGTGGGCGCGGCGATCTTCGTCGACATGGCCAACCGCCTGGGTGGCGCGGAAGGCGCGGTGCGGGTGGTTGCGTACGTGGTCTCGGGCATCGGCTTTTTGGGCGCTGGCGTGATCATGCGTGAGGAAGGCAACGTGCGTGGGCTCAACACTGCTGCGACGTTGTGGGCTTCGGCAGCGGTGGGGGCGTGTGCGGGGGCTGACCTGATCCTCGAAGCACTGTTGGGCACGCTATTTGTGCTGGCGGCCAACACCTTGCTGCGGCCGATCGTCAATAACATCAACCGTCAGCCTTTGGACGTGGTGTCGGCGGAGGTCACCAACATCCTCTATGTCATCGCCCAGCGCAGCCAGCAGCAGGCAGTGATGGTGCTGCTGGAGGCCGAACTGGCGCGGTGCAACTACCCGGCCAGCGACGTCGATGTGCGGCCGTTCGGCAGCGAAGAAGTGGAGATCGAGGCCACCCTGGCCGCGACCTCGGTAGACGGCGACGAACTGGACGCGCTGGTGGCGCGAATTTCCACCTCGACACTGGTGGTGCAAGCGTTCTGGAGCCCGAGTACCACTGACTGACACGCGCTCAACGGCTACTTTTGCGAAGAAAAATCCTACATCTGATTGGGATTGCCCCTTCGGTCAATACGTCATTTCGTTGTTAAGGTTGCGCACTTGCAGCTAGCCGGTGGTCACGGTTTGGCTATACGTGCTCGATGTGACTTCGATAGAAGCGGACCACCTGAGTGACGGCAGTACCGCTGGTCGAAACTGTCATTTCTCACAGGTAGTGGTGTCCCGTGTGATGTGTAAGGGTACTTATTCTTTTCAGGGTAGTGATATGAGCAAAGCGCTAAGTAGTGGGACCGTGTTAGTTGTGGACGATCATCCGTTTATACGGGCAACCGTCAAGCATTTGCTCAAGTGCGAAGGCTTCACTGACATCGAGGAAGCCGGTACGGGGGCGGACGCGCTTCAGAAGGTTAGAGAGAAGCGTCCAGTCTTGATTATTCTCGATCTGGCCATTCCAAAACTGGGTGGGCTGGAGGTGATCAGCCGGGTCAA
This sequence comes from Pseudomonas sp. PA-5-4B, assembly GCF_021606215.1. NCBI lineage: Bacteria > Pseudomonadati > Pseudomonadota > Gammaproteobacteria > Pseudomonadales > Pseudomonadaceae > Pseudomonas > Pseudomonas sp. PA-5-4B. The sequence goes on from NZ_WKDB01000115.1 coordinate 8,080, forward strand.
GGCGCTGGGTGTGCCGTGCAAAATTCTGGTACTGACGTCGTATCTGCCGGAGTTTTTTTCCACGCGGTGCATGCGTGCAGGCGCCATGGGGTTTGTCGCCAAGACCGGAGAGCTGGAGGAGCTGCAAAAAGCCATTAAGGCGGTGATGTCCAACTACAACTGCTTCCCCAGTCTGCCGAGCAGTTCGGTGCGTCGTGATGATTTGCAGACCACCGAGCACGAGCTGGTGCACTCGCTTTCAGACCGCGAGCTGGCAGTGCTGAGGATGTTGGCGTTGGGTTTTACCAACAACAAAATTGCTGCAGATATGCTGCTGAGCCACAAGACCATCAGCACCTACAAGACCCGGCTCAAGGAGAAGCTGCGGATGACGTCTGTGGTGCACATGGCCAAGTTTGCCCAGCGTAATCATCTGATCTGAATCGACATGATCCTTGCCCAGGTCCGACGGTTGATCATGCTGGTGTTGATGAGCCTGCTGCCGTTGCTCGCTGCGGCCCTTGATGAGCCCCACACCTTGCGGTTGCTGGGGCATTCCAGCCTCGACGAGAATGGCCCGCCCGTGGTGCTGGGGGACGCTGACTGGCACTGGCTGCGTGAGCGCCGCACGCTGTGGATGGGGGTTTCCGCGCCCGATTACGGGCCTTTCGAACTGACCAACAATAACGATGAACTGGAAGGCGTCACCGCCGACTATGCCAAGTTGCTTGCCCAGGCGCTCAACGTCAGCGTTGAAGTGCGCCGCTATGACACCCGTGATGAAGTGATTGAGGCGCTCAAGCAGGGCTCTATCGATTTCTTGGGGTCGGCCAACGGGTTTGAAGCGGGGGACCCGCAACTCGTCCTTTCGCGCTCCTATGCCAATGATCAGCCCATCCTGGTCACCCGTACCGGAGACACCCAGTCCCTGAGTGTCGACCTGGCCGGCAAGCGTGTGGCGATGCTTTATCACTATATGCCGCCCGATGTGGTCGAGGCGTTTTACCCCAAGGCCCATGTGGAACTGTTTGCGTCGGTCTTCGAAGCCATCGGCGCCGTGGCTTTTGGCCGTGCCGATGTCTACCTCGGAGACGCCATCACCGCCCACTACCAGATCAACCGCAACCACCTCAACAATGTACAGCTGGCGGACTTTTCCACTTTGGAGTCCAACGCCTTTGCGTTCGCGCTGGCCCGGGACAATATTCGCTTGCTGCGCATCATCAACAGCGCGCTGAGGTCGATTCCGGCTAACCAGCAGCTGGATATTTTGCGCCGTTGGAGTGCTGGCAATCTTGGTGTTCTGGGGACCGAGCGCCTGCGCTTAAGCACCAGCGAGCAACGCTGGCTGGAAAAACACCCACGGGTGAGGGTGGTAGCGTCCGACCAGATGTTGCCGTTGGCATCCTTCACGGCACAAGGGCAATCAGAGGGCTTGAGTGCAGACGTTCTATCCCGGATCAGCTTGCGCACCGGCTTGAAGTTCGATGTGGTCCCGGGCGGCTCAATGCCTCAGCAAATAGAGGCGGTCCGTTCCGGCCGGGCGGACATGATGGCGGTGGTCACGCCCAGCCTCGAAGGCTCTGACCAGGTGCGTTTTACGCGGCCCTACTTGACCAATCCACTGGTGCTGGTCACCCGTACCGACACGCCTGGCACCATGACACTGGAAAATATGCTGGGTAAACGCCTGGTAATACCCAGCGGCAATGCGCTGCGTGACGTCATCAATCGCGACTATCCCGGTATCCAGTTTGTGGAGGCGAAAAATCCTACGGATGCCATGGCTCTGGTGGCCAATGGCAGCGCCGAGGGTGCCGTCAGTTCACTGATCTATGCGCGTTACCTGATCGCCTTTGAGTACCGCGATCGCTTGCACGTGACCAGCACCGTCGGCTCTGAACCTGTGCGTATGACGTTCGGGGTCAACCGGGGGCAGTTGGAGCTGTACTCGATACTGGAC
>NZ_WKDB01000116.1:0-9800 GCF_021606215.1 Pseudomonas sp. PA-5-4B
ATGTCCAGTTTACTGTTACTTCGGGCAAATGGGTTTCTAAGGGGGTCAGGACGAATGGGAAAGTGGGTGATCCGGGTACGGGCCAGGTAAATGTTCCGCCTGTATCGCAATAAGCCCGCCCTCAACCTGCTGCTCGCTCGTGGCAAGTTGATAGTTGCCATATTGATCAAAAAGCGCCCATAAAAAAGAGACCTGAGAAGGTCTCTTTTTTACATGGTTTCCAGCTTACAGACTGGAGATCCACACATGTGCTCGGCCAGCTTACCCAACGCCCGCTCAGCCTCGGCCAACTTGGCGGGTTCCTTCTCGATCACTTCAGCCAGCGCATTGTCCAAAAACGCCGAGTTGGACAGCTTGCCGTCCACTTGCTGCACGGCCAAGCTCGTACAAAGAGCATGGCAAAGACATAGTGATCGGCAGTGTGCTACGCGGGTTTGAGTATGCGAAAGCGCAAGTCAGAGCCAAGGTTGAGCATCCGTTTCGGGTGATCAAGCGCCAGTTTGGCTATACGAAAGTGCGCTTTCGTGGTCTGACGAAAAGCAGTGCTCAGCAGACGACGTTGTTCGCCTTGTCGAACTTGTGGATGGTGCGAAAACGATTGTTGAATACTGGAGAGGTGCGCCTGTAATGCGGGCTAATCGCCCTGAAACAGCGCGACTTAGAGGAAAGTCATGAATTAAGAAGTGGAAAGGTCTAATGATTCGACCGAATCAGCGCTTTTTGAACCTCACGCAAAGAGCGGATCAAAAAACGGTGGGTACTTCAGACCTTCCTTAGGGGGTGCACTTTCAACTTGGTGGCGGCGTGTATCAGGCCGATGCCGGCTCCCGAGTGCATCGGGAGCGCGGTGTTAGCGAGGTCTCCATCGTGAGTAGGAGATGTTGCTTGGTTAAACTCGATTAGCCAATGAGGCGTCCATGTCCAGTACGAACATGCGCCATTTTGAATGTCTTATTCTTTTGATTTCTGCGACGCCAACGAAATCCCGAATAGGACCCCGGCAAAACGAGCCATATATTTTTTTGTAGTTCTGCGCTTGAAGTGACGTTATCAATTCGCTGAGCGGTATCTGACCCTTTGGGCGAATAATATCGATACTATGGGCCGCTGCTAATTGTTTCATTACTTTGTCCAGGTCTTGCGGCGTTTTGAGAATATCGTTGGTTACCATGTCTTTAGGCTTGAACTCGGTCAAGATATAGTCGGGTGCTAATTTGGGGTTAAGTGAATTGTGTGCTTTGCTTATATAGTTTCCATTCAGCCTTCCCGAAAGATGCTGTACCAATCGGCTATCATCTGTCGCAATTGACGCGCCTTTAGGTGCGAAAAAATGAAGGTCCACTCCTGATGGAAGAGCGAATCGGAACTTCTCGGCACGCGACGCTCCGTGGCTGTAAATATACGCTTTAGTAGCGTTCGGACCTCCGCTGTAAAGCTCATATGAAGCGGGTCCATTGTGAAAACCAAGACTCCGTGTCTTAACGGTCAGCGTTTCAACGCCCATCTGGCCTTTGGCTATGCTGCTGTGTTGATACGCGAGACTGGTTTCCCTGGCTGCCCCCTTTGCCCCTGCTCTTGCAGCGCGCAAAGCTAGCCCGGCGCCTGCGCCTGCTTCGAGCAGACCGGTCCCGAGTGCAGCCCAACCTAATGCTTCTGAGAGGTCAGGGTCACTTTCTCGTAGTGCCGCAGAGGCGATACCAAAGCCCGCGGACACAGTAGCTAAACCTACCGCTGCTACCGTCCACCCTATTGAAGCACCGCCGGTAAAGGGTGCCAGTGCGATACCGATTACGCCGATCCCCACAGCGGCTACAACCGGGTTTTCGATCACTGGCGCGTGGGTAATGACAGAGTATTGGTTCAAGACCTCCGCGAACCCAGAGGGGTCACTTTTATTGACCGGGTCGTTGCTGCAATACCGATATCGATTTGATCCACCTGCACCAAACGGACTGATAGGGTCAGGAGCGTCAAAGCTTTGTTTCGCGGGATTGTAGACTCTCGCTCCGTTCCCCAGAGGATAATTACCGGTAACGCTGTCCATGGGGTGGCCGTTAAACCCAACCCACGAGCGCTGATCGATGGTATGAGGGCGATAGCCGTATGGCGTGTAAACAAAGTATGAAATTGAATTGGTAGACAGGTCGTAACTGGCAATCACCGAGCCTTTGATGTCTTTTACCTCGAAACTGCGGCTTGTTGTTGGCATGTTGCTGTCTTGGTTGATACTCTGCTGCAGCAATAAGCAGGAAGTGCTCTGGTTCATCAAAATAGAAGTGCGGTAGCTAAAAACTCCATTGCTGCTAAATACACCTTTCCGAGCGTATTGGAAGTCATCTTTATAATAGTACTGGTCGTAGTGGCCCGCACCTGAGCACCCAGCGAGTCGGCCAATGTTGTCGTAATGGTAGTCGAAACGTTGTTGTGCGTCACTGTGAACGGTTAATTGACCCTGGATATTGTAAGTGAGTGGGAAGCCGTCTTTATTTATAACATAACCAAGGCTGTCATATTTATAAGAATGGGTTTGTTGAGTCGTACCTCTCTGAAGTGTAGTGGATTGAGGTTGGCAGGGGTCTGCAGCCCCAAATGTGTATTTATCGATAAACGTACTGCCATTGCTTGTCACGGTACATTGAATCAGGTTGCCGGCCATGTCGTATATAAAATCCTGTCGGTCAATCACATAGCGGTCAGGCGTGGAGGGTTTATGGGGGCCGCTGCACAGATAGGTTTCGAGTTGCCCTCTGAAATCGTAACGGTACTCTTCCTTGCGCAACAGTGATGCACCTTGCAGTATTTCCATTTCAGCGATTAAAGAGGTGGTATACGTTGTTTTTAATGTAAGGGGTGGAAAACCTGTGGCATTGAATTGACGTTGAATTTCTTGACCGGATGCGTTGTAAGTGTACGCAGTCGTCATGGTCTTACCATGGGTTAGATCATTCAATGTTTCGGATTCCAGTCTACCTAGCGGGCCATATATAAAGTCTACGGTCAGCGTTGCGCTGGCGCTGTTCAGTAGACGGCCTTGGGTGTCGTAAGTGTATTGAGTGCTGTTACCGAACGCATCAGTTGATCGCAGTAAGAGGCCTTGAATGGAGTATTCGTATCTTGCTTGAGAGGTAGTTGAATCACTACCTCGGTGAATGCCTCCGGTAATGGTTTCAGTAAGGGTACGGGTTTGCGCGTCCCAAGCATTGCTCAGCTTAATGCGAGTAGATGAGGTGTTCGTTGCGCTGGGTTGAGTATCTGCTTTGCCCCAATTCCCGCTGCCGATATAGGCATAGTTCACTTTAGTGCCGCCGAGTACGGTAGCCGTCACGCGGCTCAGGCCATCTACTGTCTGGGTGCCCAGTGAAACTGTTTGGCCGCTGGATTCCAGCTTGGCAGCTGTCGCTACGGGTGCTTGGATATGGGCAGGAAAGTCATTAATCGTTGTGATACCGGCGGTTTCCGCACGGCTTACGCGACCAAAAGCGTCGTAATTACGGTGAGTCGCATATGCCTCGCTTGAAGTCTCGGTGGTCAGACGACCTAGGGCGTTGTAGCGATACGTCTGTGAGCTCACGAACTTACCATTGGCATGAAGATACGACTCGTGGCGTTGTTCTCCACCGGGTTCGTCGAATACCTGTATGGTGCGCCCGCCCGTTTCACTGCCTTGTGCTACCCAGGTTGAGGTCTTGCGGTTGACCGGGTCGTACGAAAAATTCTCGGTCTCACCACTCGCGGCCCACTTGATTTCTGAGAGCTGCCCCCAGCGGTCATAGCTGAAGTTACGTGTTTGCGGGGGCAATTGCGTTTTATTGGCGGTGTAGTCGAATTGTGTCGTGGACGCCTCTCGACCTTGGGCGTCGTAAGTTATTTCGTATAACTTCAGCCATGAACCATCAGTGTGTAGCCACTCGTTTCGGATGGGGCGGCCCAACGTATCAAATACGTCTCTGCTTTGTTCTCCGAACGGGCTGGTACGCGTTACTTGAGTTTCGGTGCCAGCGTCTACGTAGGTGAAAGTGGTCGTGCCTTTGAGCTCGGGCTCGCCGGCATATACGGTTTGTTGGATTATACGGCGCTGCGCGTCGTATTCATAAAGGGTCGTATTGTCTTGGGCATCAATGTGGGCCTGAAGCAAGCCGGTGAGCGTTTGAATGACTTGAGTTCCGGTGACTGCAGGTGCAGTGCCCGCGGTCACATAAGTGGTTGTAGTGAGTTGATTGTTGGAAAGCCCGTAGCCGATCGCAGTACTGACTACAGAGCCCGGAACGACCTTGCCGGCGGCGTCAAGGATAGATTGTGTGCTGTTCAATAACCGCCCATGGTGAGGTGAATTAATGTCAGTATCATAAGTATTCTCTTCAAGCACCATGTTGCCGTTCGCCCATGATGAGAGCCTGCCATTGGCATCCCCAACCGGGTTATAGATTGTCAATTTTTTCGAAGGTTTGAGGGTTGGACCTTTTACCAGGGCGTCTTTGACCGGCAGCCCATCGTAACTGTAGAAGGTCCACTGCAAGTCAGTCCGTTGGCCGTTGTTCAGGGTATAGACCTTTTCGGATTCGACGTGAACCTTGAAGTAATTTGGGTCGCCAGGGCAACGAATGGCCACCGGGAGGTTGAAGGTCTGTTGACCGTTACTGGTGACGTAAGGCGAAATAACCTTTTGGCGCAGCTCACGTGTACCCCAGGTCAACCCGGCTTTACCGAACAGCTGGTATCCCCAGCCGATAGGGTTTGCGTAATCACCTATGGCCGCAATAACACTCAAAGGCGTTGTGGGAGTGTTAACTCTTTCTGTTTTGACGAGTATGTCTTCTTCCAACATTCCCCGATAATAAGTCCACTCCGTTGTTACGCCGTTTTCTGTCTTTGAAATGATGTTGCCTAAGGTGTCCATTGTGATAACGACGACTTCCGTGCGAGCGGTCAGGTCGGGGTTGGTGTAGGTCGTGCTAGTGGTGCTTTCAATACGGTCTGGGAGAGGGTCATTAGCGGCACCCGTGAGGACAGTCCCTCCGTTTTTCACGGTTCTACTTAACTCAACGGTTTTCAATAATAAGCCATCTACCCAAGTTGTTTCTTTTGTCGGTAGGCGGTTGGTCGAAAACTGATATTCAGTTTTTTTATTGCCTATCTCCGTTACTGAGGTGATTTGGTTGCCTTTTGAGGTGGTGTAAATATATTGATTGTTTTGTATGATGGTCGCGTTGTTGTCGGTAATAAGGTGGTTGGAAACTTTGCCGTTCTGATAACTAATTGCCTCCGTGAGTCCGCTGCTGTGTTTTATTTTGCTGATAGAGCCGGTGTACTCGAACGCTGTCGTGTCTATCTGGTTGCTCTGCCGTACTGTACTCAACAAGCCCTCGGTAAATTGAAAATCCATCGTGTAATTGTCGTTGGTTCCTGGCCATACATCGAAAGTGACCTGCATTATGCTGCCGAGCATGGTGTAACCAACGGTCAATAGGGTTCCTGACTCGTCGGATACTGACTGTAGGCGTGGGAGCCACAGGCTTATGAGTGAGTTGGTTTCTTTAATCAAATCCCATTGGAGGTAAATTTTATGCCCAGAGGGTGAACTTATTGTAGTTGGAAGATAATAGCCTTCCTCTATTTGCAGGTTGGATGAGGGGTCTCGGAATTTGGTAAGACGTTCTTGTTTTCCACTTTTATGTGTGAATTTAAGTTGCTCGCTATCCCGGCTGATAACGACGTGGGGTAAGGCAATATCGCTTTTTCCGTCCCATGTCCAACTGGCTCCGTTCTCTAAGTAAATTTTGCCGAAATTGTTGTCCCGAATTTCTTGTAGACGGTCTTTGTAAAAATAAGCATGGTTAAATCGGATACTACAATTTTCGAGGTAGTAAGTGCCGCGGCCCGACGTGTGGTAAACCTTCAGATCCAAAGTCGGGCCCAACCCATTATTTCCAACTAATTCAGCTATCGGGATAAATGTGCAAAATGCGCCCGAAAAGGGGTCGACCCCATGAATATTCGGGCTACCTTCGTCAACGACACGTTGTTTAACAGCTGTCGAATTAGCCATCTGGAAACTCCTTAAAAAGTAGGCTGCCTCCGTGCTTCAAAATGATGCACGGCAGAGAGCTTTGTTTCAGAGTAATGCCGCTTTCCAGTGGGTTGATACTGTCAATGTTGACAGTTTTTTATAACTTTTCGCGCTTAAGTGTCTCCATAGTTAGACCAGTTAATTTTGCGCAAAAAAAGAGACCCGAAGGTCTCTCTTTTTATTCCAGCATTGACTTACAAGCTGGCAATCCGACTGCGTTGCTCCGCCAACTTGCCCTGAGCCTGTTCAGCTTCAGCCAACTTGGCGCGCTCCTTATCGATCACCTCCGCCGGCGCCTTTTCGACGAACGCCGCGTTGGACAGCTTGCCGCCCACTCGCTGCACTTCGCCTTGCAGGCGCAGGATTTCCTTATCGAGACGGGCCAATTCCGCGCCTTTGTCGATCAGGCCGGCCATCGGCACCAGCACTTCCATCTCGCCGACCAGCGCGGTCGCGGACAGCGGTGCTTCGGCGCCGTCAGCCAATACCGTGATCGACTCCAGCTTCGCCAGCTTCTTGAGCAGTGCGTCGTTCTCGCTGAGGCGACGCTGATCTTCGCTGCTGGCGTTCTTCACAAACACTGCCAACGGCTTGCCCGGCCCGATGTTCATTTCGGCACGGATGTTACGCGTGCCCATCATCAGGGTCTTGAGCCATTCGATATCACTTTCGGCCGCCTCATCGATGCGTGCTTCATTGGCCACCGGCCAAGGTTGCAGCATGATGGTCTTGCCTTCGATACCGGCCAGCGGCGCGATGCGCTGCCAGATCTCTTCGGTGATGAACGGCATGAACGGGTGCGCCAGACGCAGCGCCACTTCGAGTACGCGCACCAGGGTGCGGCGGGTGCCGCGCTGGCGTTCGATCGGCGAGTTTTCGTCCCACAGTACCGGCTTGGACAGTTCCAGGTACCAGTCGCAATACTGGTTCCAGATGAACTCGTACAAGGCCTGGGCGGCGAGGTCGAAACGGAACTGGTCGAGCTGGCGGGTCACTTCGGCTTCGGTGCGCTGCAGCTGCGAGATGATCCAGCGATCAGCCAGGCTCAGTTCGACGGCTTCGCCGTTCTGGCCGCAGTCTTCGCCTTTATCCAGCACGTAACGTGCAGCGTTCCAGATCTTGTTGCAGAAGTTGCGATAGCCTTCGACGCGGCCCATGTCGAACTTGATGTCGCGACCGGTGGACGCCAACGAGCAAAACGTGAAACGCAGGGCGTCGGTGCCGTAGCTGGCAATGCCGTCGGCGAACTCGTCGCGGGTCTGCTTCTCGATCTTCTTGGCCAGTTTTGGCTGCATCAGGCCCGAGGTGCGTTTCTGCACCAGGGTTTCCAGGTCGATGCCGTCGATGATGTCCAGCGGGTCAAGGACGTTGCCCTTGGACTTGGACATCTTCTGGCCCTGGCCATCCCGCACCAGGCCGTGTACGTACACGGTCTTGAACGGCACCTGCGGCGTGCCGTCTTCGTTCTTCACCAAGTGCATGGTGAGCATGATCATCCGGGCAACCCAGAAGAAAATGATATCGAAGCCGGTAACCAGCACGTCGGTGGAGTGGAATTTCTTCAGGAACTCGGTCTGTTGCGGCCAGCCCAGGGTCGAGAAGGTCCACAGGCCCGAGCTGAACCAGGTGTCGAGTACGTCGTTGTCCTGTTGCAGGGCGATGTCCGCGCCGAGGTTGTGCTTGGCACGCACTTCGGCTTCATCGCGGCCTACGTACACCTTGCCCGACTCGTCGTACCAGGCCGGAATGCGATGGCCCCACCACAGTTGACGGCTGATGCACCAATCCTGGATGTCACGCATCCACGAGAAGTACATGTTTTCGTACTGTTTAGGCACGAACTGGATGCGGCCGTCTTCCACGGCAGCAATCGCAGGCTCGGCCAGCGGTTTGGTGGACACGTACCACTGGTCGGTCAGCCACGGCTCGATGATGGTGCCGGAACGGTCGCCCTTCGGCACTTTGAGGCCGTGGTCGTCAACGCTTACCAGCAAACCGGCGGCGTCGAAGGCGGCCACGATCTGCTTGCGCGCTTCGAAACGGTCGAGGCCGGCGTATTCGGCCGGGATCTTGCCGTCGATGCTCTCGTTCAGCGTGCCGTCCAGGTTGAACACCTGGCAGGCCGGCAGTACGGCGGCGTTCTTGTCGAAGATGTTCAGCAACGGCAGGTTGTGGCGCTTGCCGACTTCATAGTCGTTGAAATCGTGGGCCGGGGTGATTTTCACGCAGCCGGTGCCGAATTCAGGGTCGCAGTAGTCGTCCGCGATGATCGGGATACGACGGCCAACCAATGGCAGCTCGACAAACTTGCCAATCAGCGCCTGGTAGCGTTCATCGTTCGGGTTAACCGCCACGGCGGCGTCGCCGATCATGGTTTCCGGACGGGTAGTGGCGACGATCAGGTAGTCGTTGCCTTCAGCGGTCTTGGCGCCATCGGCCAGCGGGTACTTGAGGTTCCACAGGAAACCTTTCTCGTCGTGGTTTTCCACTTCGAGGTCGGAAATTGCCGTGTGCAACTTGGTGTCCCAGTTGACCAGGCGCTTGCCGCGGTAGATCAGGCCGTCTTCGTGCAGGCGCACGAAGGCTTCTTTCACCGATTCCGACAGGCCGTCGTCCATGGTGAAGCGCTCGCGGCTCCAGTCCACAGACGAACCCAGGCGACGGATCTGACGGCTGATATTGCCGCCGGACTGATCCTTCCATTCCCAGATCTTTTCCAGGAACTTCTCGCGGCCCAGGTCGTGACGGTTCTGGCCGGTGGCTTCGAGCTGGCGTTCCACCAGCATCTGCGTGGCGATACCGGCGTGGTCGGTGCCCGGTTGCCACAGGGTGTTACGGCCCTGCATGCGGCGGAAACGGATCAACGCATCCATGATCGCATTGTTGAAGCCATGGCCCATGTGCAGGCTGCCAGTGACGTTCGGTGGCGGAATCATGATGGTGTAGGACTCGCCGGCACCTTGTGGGGCGAAGTAATTCTCGGACTCCCAGGTGTTGTACCTGGAAGTTTCAATGGCGTGCGGCTGGTAGGTCTTATCCATGCGCGGCGGGACCCTATTGGCATTTATTCAGGAAAAGCCGGGAAGTATAGCGGGGATGAGCCAGCGCGCGTAGGGCGAGGTGATGGGCGATGTAAAAAACTGCATCACCCAGTTGAACTCGATGTGGTTTACATAGGCTGGCACTATGTTTTTGAGCGGGGGTAATTGTTACGTAAGCCCATACTGGCAATACGCTGCCGTTCAGACCGCTTTAGCCCCGTGAAATGGGCGCTTGGTCGCTGGTATCGCACGCTGAGTCATTGCGCTTCGCGCGTCACCAGGTACCGTGCGACCAGACTGGTTTATGTCTTGCGCACGGTCAGGGTGACGCCCTCCCAGCCTGACACCTGTGTACCGTTGGCATCAAACTCTGCAATAGCGAGGGATGTCGACTCGGGGTACAGATCCTGACTCAATTGCAGTTGCCAATCGCCATTGATGTTTGCTTTGGGTTTTCCAAACAGAACGGAGCCACCACTGAGGTAAACATAAACAATGGCATTGGCTGCCGCTTTGCCGGTGAGTAATGGGCGAAGCGAGTCTACGGTGGTGGAGCTGGTGAGTCTGGGTGGGCTGCCTGGCGGCAGGGCAGAGCCACCCGAGGCAAGATTCACCGTCAAAAACACATCCTCCGCCCAACTGCCAGGCTGTCCATTGGCGTCGAGCAGCCCAAGCGAAATCCGCGATTGTTT
>NZ_WKDB01000117.1:0-9742 GCF_021606215.1 Pseudomonas sp. PA-5-4B
GCCCTGCGTTGGGGCGCGCAGCGGCCCTGAAACCTGAGCATGCGGTTTAACTGAAAAATCGGATTAGCCGCACTGGGGCCGCTTCGCAGCCCAACGCAGGGCAAGCCTGCTCGCCACAACAAGCCTGCTCGCCACAACAAGCCTGCTCACCCCACCAATCAGCGCAGGTCTCGGTCCACCCACAACACCGCCTTGCCGATCTGCTGGCGCGCCTCGATGCGCGCGTGTACCTGTTGCACCGTCTCCAGGCTGTAATGGCCCTCGATCTCCACGCTCAACGCCCCTTCCAGCATCGCCGCGAACACCGCATTGGCACGCCGCTGCACGGTCGCCCCGTCGGCCATGTGGTCGGCCAGGCGTGGGCGGGTCAAAAACAGCGAGCCCGCCTCGCCCAATTCAATCGGGTCCAAATCGCTCAGTGAGCCCGACACGTTGCCATAATTGACGATCAAACCCCGCGTGCGGCAAGCACGGAAACTCTCGCGCAAGGTGGTTTTGCCGAGCGAATCAAACACCACATCCACTCCGCGCCCATCCGTGGCTTGCAGCACCTGATCGGCAAAGCCGTCATAGGTCCAGGCCCGGTGGGCGCCACGTTGCCGGGCAATCGCGCATTTTTCGGCGCTGCTGCCGGTGGTCAACACGGTCGCGCCCAACCGCCGCGCCATCTGCACCAACAACTGGCCGATGCTGCCGGACGCCGCGTGAATCAGGCAGCTGCTGCCGGCCTGCAAGCGCGCCACGTCCTCAACCAGGTAGTGCGCGGTGCAGCCCTGAAACATCGCCGCAGCCGCTTGATCGAAGGGGATGGCGCTCGGAATCTGCGCGACTTTGTCGGCAGGCACATTGGCGTATTCGGCATAGGCGCCCCAGGCAATGCACCAGGCCACCCGGTCGCCCACGGCCAGGTGGCTCACGCCCGGGCCAACCTCAACCACCACGCCGGCGCCCTCCATGCCCAGGGTGCAAGGCAAGCGCACCGGGTAAGTCACCGACGCCGCGTATTTGCCCTGGCGGGTATGAATATCCATGAAATTAATCCCGGCGCAGGCCACCTTGACCAGCACATGCCCGGCCGTGACCTGGGGTTTGGCCACATCATGGCGCAGTTGGGCGAAATCGGGACCGCCGTAGGCTTGCAGGGTAATGGCTTTCATCAGGGAACAACTCCGTTTGCACTGGGAAGCGGCCATGGTAAAAGGGATTATTCGGTTGGAATATTCCCCAATCCCTCCCAGCCTCTGTGCGGAAATAACCCGATGTTCGATTGGCAGGACCTCTACTACTTCACCGTGCTGGCCCGCACCCAGTCATTGTCGGCCGCCGCCCGCGAGCTGCAGGTGGAGCACGCCACCGTCGGGCGCCGGGTCGATGCACTGGAAAAAGCCCTGGGCGTAAAGCTGGTGGACCGCCTGCCCCGCAGCCGCCCGCTCACGGCGCAAGGCCTGGCCTTGGCGCAAGTGGCGGCGGGCATGGGCGATATGGCCACGCAGGTGATGCGCTTGTCGCGTGTGGCCTCCATTGAACTGGCCGGCACTGTGCGCGTCAGTTGCCCGCCCTCCATCGCCAACCACTGCATTGCACCTCAGCTTGCGCGTTTACGCGCCCACTACCCGCAGCTGAATCTGGTGCTGATGCCGTCCACTCAACTGGCCGCGCTGGACAAGGGCGAAGCCGACATCGCCTTGCGCACCGTGCGCCCCGACGAAGCAGCCCTGGTGCGGCGCAAAGTCGGCGTGGTGCGCTTCGGCTTGTACGCCGCACCTGCGCTCGAACACTTGCCGGCAGCGCAATGGACCTTCATCGCCTACGACGCCAGCCGCGACCACCTGCCCCAGCAAGCCTGGCTGCACCAACTGCGCGGCCCTCGCCCTATCGTATTTGCCGCCAGCGAGTTGATCACCCAGCAAATGGCCGCTCGCGCGCAGGTCGGCGCGGTAGTGCTGCCGACCCTGGTGGGCGACCACGACCCGCTGTTGACCCGGTTACCTACGCCCAGCGACGGCCCGGTGCGTGATATCTGGCTGACGGTCTACCCGGATATGCGCCGCTCACCGTCGGTGAAGGTGGTGATGGAGTTTCTGGTGGAATGTATTGAAGTGCAGGCGCAGCTGCGTCGCTGATTCAGGCCGTGGCGAGGAATTTCTTGCGATACGCCGCCGGCAGCATCCCCACGCGCTGCTGGAACAGGCGGCGAAACGAATTACTGTCTTCATACCCCACCGCGTAGGTGATGCTTTCGAGGGTCATGCGCGTGGACTCCAGCATCTGCTTGGCCCGCTCCAGGCGCAGGGTTTGCACATAACCCACGGGCGTATAGCCGGTCGCCTCCTTGAAACGCCGCTTGAAATTGCGCACACCAAAGCCAAAGCGCCGCGCCACGTCGTCAATTACCAACGCCTGGGCAAAGTGCTGCTCCAGCCAATGCTGCACCCGCAGGATCTCGCCGTCGCCGTGGTTCTTGGGCAACGACCACAGGGCGTACACCGACTGCTCGGTACGCACGCCGTCGATCAACAGGTATTTGCCACAGGTATGCGCAAGCTCTGGTGAACCGAAGCGGCGGATCAGGTGCAGCATCAGGTCCATCGCCGCGCTGGCGCCACCGCTGGTGATTACACGGTTTTCTTCACACAGGATCTGCGCGTCCTCCAGGCTCACGTCGGGGTAACGGCGCCGGAACAGCTCGGCAAACGCCCAGTGGGTGGTAGCGCGCAAGCCTTGCAACAGGCCGCTTTCGGCCAGCAAAAAAGCTGCGGTGCACATTGATGCCAGCACCGCGCCCTGGGCATATTGCTCACGCAGCCACAGGCCGTAGGCAGGAAAAGTGGGCAGGGCCTGCTTGAGGGTAAACAGGAAACCGGGGATCAGGATCAGGTCGGTGCGGCGCACCTGCGCCGCCGCGCACGCCACCTGCATGCACTGCCCGCTCCACGTGGTGACGGGCTGACCGTCCAGGGAGACAACCACGACCTCAAAGGGTGGGCTGTCGGCAAACAGATTGGCGGCGCTGAGCATTTCCAGGACCAGGGTGGCGTTGGCGGCAGAACAATCATCGGCCAGGAGCAAGGTAATGTGCATAAAAAGCCTGTTTGCGTTTTTCGCATGTAATAAGTCATTTGCGCACCTACCTTAGCCGATTTCGGCTGCGTACAGTGCGGCTTCTGATCAACTGCCTGGCACGTTTATGAATCTCTGGTTTCGATTGCTGTTCATGTTGTTCCGTCGTCCCTGGCGCAAGCCCGTGCAGGGTTTGGACACCACTGTAGTGCGCATGCGGGTGTGGCCGCTGGACCTGGATATCAACCGGCACGTCACCAACGGCCGGTACTTCACCCTGGCAGACGTTGCGCGGATGGATTTTGTGCTGCGTACCGGCGCTTTTCGCGTGGCCCTGCGCAACAAGGCGTTGCCGATTGTGGGCGACACCTGGGGCAAGTTCCGCCGCGAGCTGAAGCTCTTTGAAGTGTTCGAGGTACACACCCGCATGCTCGGCTGGGACCACAAATGGAGCCTGATGGAGCATCGTTTTATCAGCAAGGGCCGAGTGGTGGGCGTGGTGGTGATGCGCGGCCTGTTCCGCTCCGCCAAGGGCACCCTGCCCCCGGCCGACTTTGTGCGCGAACTCGGCTTGGCCGAAGCTTCACCGCCCATGCCGCAGTGGCTGAGTGACTGGGCAAACAGTTGTGATGAGATGAGCGTGCAGTTGCGGGCGCAGGAGCAGGTTTGAGCGCACCTAGGCCTTGGATACGAGTTTCTTCAGGTTGGCTTCGGCGTCATCCCTGGCCAGGTGGAGTATCGACGAAATTCATCCCAGTGCAAGTACCGACTTTTGCCGTCGACCGCTTTGCAGAGGCCCGCCAGCTCGATAACTTCCAAGCCGTATTGCTTTAGCAAATCTGCGAAATCGGTTGGCTTATGGGTTCTCGCCATCGCTGAAACTCAATTTTCGAAAACTGAGTTGTTCCTTGCGCATGGGGTTGGCGGTGTCAAGGGCTATGCAGTCAGACTGTGGGGTTGCGGGACGCGGAGCGTCCCAAGCGGCATTCCCACGCAGAGCGTGGGAACGATCAGACCGACAACTACCAGCTCTCCCCCAACCCCAACAACCCCAGAATCTGCCGGCGCAAACCCACCAGATAGGCATCATCGCGATGCCGAGGATAGGGCCGGTCAATGGTCAACTGCGCCTGGATCTTCGCCGGGCGGTCGCTGAACACGATCACGCGGTTGGCCAGCAGCAAGGCTTCTTCCACGTCGTGGGTCACCAGCAACGCCGTGTAGCCCTGGCGCTGCCACAGGTCGATAAGCTCCTTTTGCAGGGTGATGCGCGTCAGCGAGTCCAGCTTGCCCAGGGGTTCATCCAGAATCAGCAGCCGTGGCTGGTTGACCAGCGCACGGGCCAACGCCACGCGCTGGGCCATGCCGCCGGAAAGTTGTCGAGGGTAGGCGTGCGCGAAGGCGCTGAGGCCAACTTTTTCCAGGGTTTGATCGACCTTGGCCGAATGGGTCTTGAGCAAGCCTTGAGCCTCCAGGCCCAGCGCGACGTTGTCCCACACGCGGCGCCACGGGTACAGGGTCGGGTCCTGGAACACCACCACGCGGCTCGGGTCGGGGCCGGTGATGGCGTGCCCATCGGCCAGCAAACGCCCGGAGTCAGCCGGTTCCAACCCGGCCACCAGGCGCAGCAAAGTGGATTTGCCGCACCCCGAAGGCCCCAGCAACGCCACGAATTCACCGGGCGCCACCTCCAGGGAAACCCGCTCCAATACCGGCAAATGCTGCCCGTCCAGTGCAAAGCCATGGCTGAGGTTTTCAATCCGCAGCGCCAGCCCGGGCGCGGGTTGGATTGCTTGTGCCAGCGCTACCATTTCATCGCTCCTTTCTGCCAGGCCAACAAGCGGTCACGCACCAGGAACAACCCGGTGATCAACCCCGAACACGCCAGTGCCATGATCAATAATGCCGCGTACATGTTCGCGTAGGCGGCCCAGCCCTGAGCCCATTGCAAGTACCAGCCGATGCCGGATTTAACCCCCATCATTTCCGCCACCACCAAGGTCGAAAACGAGGCGCCCAAGCCCATGAACAAGCCGACAAACACGTGGGGCAACGCGGCGGGGATCGCCACTTTGAAAATCAGGAAGCCCGGCTTGGCACCCAAGGTGCGTGCCACGTCGTAATAGGCTTTATCGACACTCGCCACGCCGGACCAGGTCAGCACCGTGACCGGAAACCAGGTGGCCAGGGCGATCAGGAAAACACTCGCACTCCAACTGCTGGGGAACAGGAAAAAACACAGCGGCAGCAACGCCGTCGACGGCACCGGCCCGAGGATGCGCAGCACCGGGTGCAACCAGTAGCCGATGCGCATGGACCAGCCGATGGAGACACCCGCGACAAAACCAGTCGCCGCGCCCAGCGCCACGCCCGAACCCAGCAGCAAGGCCGAATGCAGCAGGCTGTCGGCCAGGCGCGCATAGTCTTCGACATACACCGCAAGCAAGGCCTGGGGCGGCGCGAAAAACGGCACCGGCAGCAGCGCCAGCTTGGCGGTGAGCAGTTCCCAGACACCCAGCAACACGGGCAAGGCAATCAACCACGGCCCGGCCTTTTGCAAGCGCTGGCCGAGCCGCGAAAAACGCAGGCCCAGCAGGCTCAACAGAATGAACAGCGCAGCCACCGCCACGCACACATTGGCCAGCCCTTGGGTCATTGGCCAATTGCGCACGGCATTGGGCCAATAGCTGATCAACAGTGCCACGGCCACCCAGGCCGCCACCACCGTGGCGCCCTGCCAGCCGGCCTTGAATGTCAGGGTTGGGTTCAGAGTTGTAGCGTCAACTGAAGACATCAGCGGTGATCTCCTTGGCAAACTCCACCGGGTCGGTGCCTTTGCTGATCACCTCGACGGTTTTCAGGTCGGTGACATAGGTGGTGATTTCCTGCGTCAGCGCCGCGCCGACCGCATGGTGGCCGTGGGTATGATCGTGCAGGATCGCCTGCACTTCCTCAGTGGTGGTATTCAGCGCATAAGCCTGGAAGCCCTTGGCGACTTCTTCGGGGTGCTGCACGGAATAATCGTGGGCCTCCAGAATCGCCTGGGTCAGCGCCGCGACCACGCGCTTGTCTTCACGTACCAGCTTGCCGGTGACGCCGACCACGCAGCAGCTGAGGTTGGCGTATTCCTCCACCAGGTTGGTGGACAACTCCCGCGCCACGCCGGACTTGATCAGGCGGTACATGAACGGGTCACTGCCGCTGACCGCCTGCACTTCGCCACGCTCCAGCGCGGTGCCCAGCAGGTCGGCAGGGTACAGGCGCCATTCGACGTCGCGCACCGGGTCGACGCCGTGCTTTTTCAGCAGGATCGAGAAGAAATTGCGGTCGGGGCTGGCCATGTCGGTGACGCCGATGGCCTTGCCCTTGAGGTCCTCCAGCCTGTTCACGCCGCCGTTCGCCGCACTCAGCAAGCGCAGGCAACCGCCGTGGGTACCGGCGGTGAGCTTGACGTCAAAGCCTTGTTCCAGCGCCTTGAGCCAACGCAGCGCCATGCCTATGCCCGCATCCGCCTTGCCGGTGGCGATGGCTTCGAGCAGCACTTCGGTGGAGTTGCCGAAGTTGACCAGCTCCACATCGAGGTTGTGCTTGGTGAAGAAGCCCTGGCCGTGGGCGATCACCACTGGCGCCAGGCACACAGCGTTGAGGTTGACCGCCAGTTTGAGCTTGCGCGGCGCGTCGAGGCGGATGAACTCGCCGGTACCTGCAGGTTCCGCAGGCGTGCCGTGCCCGGCGTGCTCGTCGGCCGCCAAGCCCAGGCTGGGCAGCGCCAGGCCGGCCATGGAAATGCCTGCCATGCCGAGCAAGCGGCGACGGGTCAAGAGATCAAAAGCAGCCATGCGCACTATTCCTTTAAATTGATGTACCCAATAAAAAACACCGCCGCCCAAATGTGGGAGCTGGCTTGCCTGCGATAGCGCAGTGTCAGTCAACAACGGTGCAAACTGACCCACCGCTATCGCAGGCAAGCCAGCTCCCACATAGAGCGCATCAGTCCAGACCGAGGTGCTCACGCAACGTCGAACCTTCGTACGCCGTGCGGAACAGGCCCTTGCGCTGCAAATGCGGAATCACGCTTTCGACAAATTCGGTGAACGAGCCCGGCAAGTACCCCGGCGAAATCACAAAGCCGTCGCAACCGCCTTGCTCGAACAGCTCAGCCAATTGGTCGGCGATCTGCGCGCCGGTGCCCACCAGTTGCGGCACGCGCACGCTGCTGGCGAAGATCCGGCCGAGTTGTTCCAGGGTCAGCTCAGAGCCTTGCATCAGCAGCTTTTCAGCGGCCGCCGCGTGGATCAGCGGCGATTGCGCCACCTCGGCCAAGGTGGCCGACAACGGGAACGGCGACAGGTCCACATTCAGCTGCGAAGCCAGTGTCACCAGCCCCAACTCCGGCCGCGCCAGGGCGTTGTGCTGGTCGCGCTTGGCGCGGGCTTCGGCTTCGCTGCCGCCAATAAACGGCATCACCGCGGTGAGTATTTTGCAGCTGTCGGCGGCGCGGCCTTGTTGCACCACCTGGGCGCGCACGTCATCGCGAAAGGCCCGCATCGCCGCCAGGTGCGGGTGAATGGTAAAAATCGCCTCGGCCCACCGTGCGCCAAAGCGCCGACCCCGCCCGGAAGACCCGGCCTGGATCAGCACCGGCCGGCCCTGGGGCGAACGCGGGATATTCAGCGGGCCTTCAACCCGGAACCACTCGCCCTGGTGTTGCACCGAGGTAATCAATGCCGGGTCGGCGAGCACGCCGCTTTCGCGGTCGAGCTTGAGCGCGTCCTTGCCCCAGCTGTTCCAGAGTTTCAGCGCGACCTCGACAAACTCATCGGCGCGGTCGTAGCGCAGGTCATGCTCCAGGTGCTTGGCCTTGCCGAACAGGCGCCCTTCGCTGTCATTCATCGAGGTGACGATATTCCACGCCGCGCGGCCCTTGGACAGGTGGTCCAAGGTGGCGAATTCGCGGGCAATATGCGCCGGTTCGTAATAGGTGGTGGAACGGGTCGCGCCCAGGCCGAGTTTGGTGGTCTGGCCCACCAGGTACGACAGGATCGGCAGCGGGTCGAGGCGCGTGGCGTCCTGGGCGCCGTAGCGCAAGGCAAACTCACGGGAGCCGCCCATCTGGTCGCCCACGGCCAGGCGATCGGCGAAAAACAGGAAGTCGAACAAGCCTTCCTCCACGACTTTGGCGATACGCGTGTAGTACTCGGGGTCGAGGTAATTGCCGACGGTTTCGGGGTGGCGCCATACCGCGTGGCTGTGCACCACCGGGCCGCTCAACAGGAAGGCTGACAAATGGATCTGGCGGCGTGAGGTCATAAAGCGTCTTCGCGGGAAAGTTCGCTTTTGATTATATTAATCACGCACGATTATGAAAGAATCATATAACTCTATGGTTATGCCCGATTCGTCGGACGCTGCAAAAAGCGCCCTAAGCTCAGATCGAAAGAGTATTTATCGAATGCTTTTCATAACTTTAAGCTTGGCGCTATTTCGCAAGAAAATCGCGGTGATGACAGGCACGCCTTACGCCAAGGCGGTGGATGCGCAGGATGTGCAGACCTGGAAGCCTTAAGGCCGCGACAGGTTTGCACGCGCGGTAAACAGGGCGCCCCGGAAATGGTACAACAGCTACCTTCACTCTTTTCCTGGGGACCGCCGCTCATGACGTCCAAGCTCGAACAACTCAAGCAATTCACCACCGTGGTCTGCGACACTGGCGACCTGGAAGCCATCAGCCGCCTGCGCCCGGTGGATGCCACCACCAACCCGTCGCTGCTGCTCAAGGCCGCCGCCATCCCGGAATACGCCGAGCTGCTGCGCAATGCCGTGAGCCTGTCCAAAGGCAATGTGGGCCTGGCCTGCGACCACTTCGCGGTGTCGGTGGGCGCGGGCATTCTCAAGGTGATTCCGGGGCGTATTTCCACTGAAGTCGACGCGCGTTTGTCGTTCGACGAAGACGCGCTGTGGGCCAAGGCCAACCAGCTGATCGCCCTGTATGACCAGGCCGGTGTCGGCCGCGACCGCGTGCTGATCAAACTGGCCTCCACCTGGGAAGGCATCCGCACCGCCGAGCGCCTGGAAAAAGCCGGTATCCAGACCAACCTCACCCTGCTGTTTTCCTTCGCCCAGGCCCAGGCCTGCGCGGATGCCGGGGTGTTTTTGATCTCGCCGTTCGTGGGCCGCATCTACGACTGGTATCGCAAAAACACCGGCCTGGACTACACCGGTGCCGAAGACCCGGGCGTGCAGTCGGTGACGCGTATCTACAACTACTACAAGACCAATAAAATCGACACCGTGGTGATGGGCGCCAGCTTCCGCACCTTGAGCCAGATCGAAGAACTGGCTGGTTGCGACCGCCTGACCATCAGCCCTGACCTGCTGCAAAAACTGGCTGACGATAACGGCGTGCTGCAACGCAAATTGGCGCCGGGTGCAGAAGGCGAAGCGCGTCAGCCATTGACCGAAGCGCAATTCCGTTGGGCGTCGAATGAAGATGCGATGGCCACCGAGAAGCTGGCCGAAGGCATTCGCCAGTTTGCGCGGGATCAGGAGAAGCTCGAGGCGGTGCTGGCTGCGCTGTAAGGTACTAAAACCGCATGCGGTCAAATGTGGGAGCTGGCTTGCCTGCGAAAGCGGGGGGGGGCGGCAGATTCCCTTCGCGGGGGAGCACGCCCCCCCCAGAAAC